>NZ_JACRWH010000009.1:0-47687 GCF_014306155.1 Holdemanella hominis
GGTTCTTTCAGTATGCATACACTAAATAAGTCGAATCACAACATTTAAGTCTTTTCTAAAATGTAACTCACATTGGTAAGCCGTATGCCTTAATAGGGCACGTATGGTTTGATAAGGGGCGGCAGAATTTAAACTCTGCCGCCTACTTTCTTGTATCTTTGAAAAAAAAGTGTTAAAATTTTATCTGTAGATGAAAGCGTTTTTCGCTTGTTTTAGGAGGAATTTATCATGTTAAAAGGGATAGCAGCAAGTGCTGGTGTATCTGTAGCTAAAGTTTACAAATTGGAAACACCAAAAGTTGTTATTGAAAAAAAAAGCAGGAGTAGCTGAAGAAGAAGTTAAAAAATTCGAAGATGCTCTAGAAAAAACTAAAAAAGATATCGAAGGAGTAAAAGAAAGAGCAGCTAAACGTTTAAGTGAAGAAGAATTAGCTGTATTTGATGCTCACTTAATGATGGCTGGTGACCCTGAATTAGCTGGTCAAATTAAAGCTATGATCGAAAATGATGATGTAAATGCTGAATATGCAACTGAACAAGTAGCTAACCAAATGGTTGAAATGTTCGAAAGCATGGATAATGATTATTTCCGTGAAAGAGCAGCTGACATCAAAGACGTTACTTTCCGTTTAAAATGTAACTTATTAGGATTAACAATTCCTGATTTAACAAGCATTGCAGAAGATTCAATCATCGTTGCTCACGACTTGACTCCAAGCGATACAGCTCAGTTAAATGAATTTGTTAAGGGTTTCGCTACTGAAATCGGTGGTAAAACATCTCACTCAGCTATCATGGCTAACTCATTGGAAATCCCTGCAGTTGTAGGATGCCCTGGTGTATGTGATGCATGTAAGACTGGTGATACTTTGGCATTAGATGCATTAGATGGTGTTGTTGAAATCAATCCTGATGAAGCAACAATTACTAAATATGAAGCTAAGGCTGAAGCATTCTTAAAAGAAAAAGAAGAATTAAAAGTATTGAAAAACGAAAAATCAGTAACTAAAGATGGACACGAAGTTGAACTTGCTGGTAACATCGGTGGATTCAAAGATGTTGAAGGTGTATTGACTAATGGTGGTGAAGGTGTCGGATTGTTCCGTACAGAATTCTTGTACATGGATTCAGATCACTTCCCAACAGAAGACGAACAATTTGAAGCATACAAACAAGTATTAGAAGGTATGCAAGGTAAAAAAGTTGTTGTACGTACATTAGACATTGGTGGAGATAAACACTTATCTTACTATGAGTTCCCACAAGAAATGAACCCATTCTTAGGATATCGTGCAATCCGTCTTTGCTTAAAAGAAACAGATATCTTCAAAACTCAATTACGTGCATTATGCCGTGCATCTGTATACGGAAGACTTTGCATCATGTTCCCAATGATTGCTACAGTTAAAGAATTCCGTGATGCGAAAGCAATCTTTGAAGAAGTTAAGGCTGAATTAGTCGCTGAAGGTGTTGCAGTTAGTGACAGCATTGAAGTAGGTATGATGGTTGAAATTCCTGCTGCTGCAGTTCTTGCTGATCAATTTGCTAAATATGCAGACTTCTTCTCAATTGGTACAAATGACTTGATCCAATACTCTATGGCTGCTGACCGTATGTCTGAACACGTTTCATACTTGTATCAACCATACAACCCAAGTGTATTACGTTTAGTTGCTAACACAATCAAAGGTGCTCACGAACATGGTAAATGGGTTGGAATGTGTGGAGCTATGGCTGGTGAACCACATGCAGTTCCAATTCTTTTAGGTTTAGGTCTTGACGAATTCTCAATGAGTGCTACTCAAATTTTAAAGGCTCGTAAGGTTGTTAAATCTTTAAGCTATGAAGAAATGCAAGGATTAGCTCAAGAATGCTTAAATAAAGACACTGCTGATGAAGTTTTAGAAACAGTTAAAACTAAATTAGGTGAATAATTAATTCGGGGGTTCTATTGACCCCCTTTTATTTTGTAGGGGGGAATTTATGAAGCTTATATGGAAATATTTAATGAAATATAAAAAATGGTTCTTGTTGGATTTTATAAGCGTATTTGGCTTTGCCCTTGTTGAACTTGGAATTCCAACTATCATTTCAGATATGATTGATCATGGTATTGAAACACAAGATACAACTTATTTATATAGTCGTTTTGTATTGATGGCATTCATTAGTGTGATTGGTGTAAGTGGGGTTGTGCTACTTGGCTATTGCTGCTCAAAAATATCGACAAATATTACGCGTGATATTCGTAATGACGTTTTTGAACATGCACAAGCATTCTCGGCTGCTGAAATGGAAAAATTTGGTGTATCCAGTATGATTACACGTACAAATAATGATGCCTATCAAATTATGTTATTTTTAAATGTGATTTTAAAATCTGCATTATTAACACCGGTTATGATGTGTGTTTCGGTTATGTTAATTTTAAAGATCTCTTTAGAACTATCTTATGTAGTCTTAGCTACGATTCCTGTTGTGATTTTGGGCGTGATCATTGTTGCCAAAGTAAGTGAACCATTGAGTGAGAATCAACAAAAGTCGATTGACCACATTAATCAAATTTTGCGTGAAAATATTACTGGAATTCGCGTTATTCGTTCTTTTAATAAACAAGAGTATGAAAAGAAACGTTTCTCTAATGAAAATGATTTCTATCGAGATCAAAGTGCAAAATTATTTAAATTGATGTCTTGTACAGAACCATCTTTTTTCTTTTTGATGAATATCGCCACAGTCATTGTATATTATTTAAGTTGTACTTTATTAAATACAAATGCCATCACTTTAGGAAATGTAGTGGCCTTTGTAGAATACTTATTCCATGTTATGATGTCTGTATTGATTTTCTGTATGGTGTTTATGATGTATCCTAGAGCGAATGTATCGGCCAAGCGTATTCTGGAGGTTTTAGATACAAAACCAAGTATTGTCAATGATGAAAATTCTATTCAATTGGAATCTATTCAAACATTGAGTTTTAAAGATGTTACGTTCTCGTATCCAAATGGAGAAGAGGCCGTTTTAAAAAATATTGATTTTGAATGTCAAAAAGGTCAAAAGATCGCCGTGATTGGAAGTACAGGATCTGGTAAGAGTACATTAGTAAAATTAATGAATCGATTTTATGATGTAAGTCGTGGATCGATTGAAATCAATGGTGTTGATATTCGTAAATATAATTTAGAGAGTTTACGTGCCCAAATTGGATACGTTGCACAAAAGGCACATATGTTTAAGGGAAGTATTCAATCGAATATTTGTTTTGGTAAGCCTGAGGCTAGTGTTGAAGAGATGGTTCATGCAGCAACGGTTGCGCAAGCTAGCGATTTTATTTCGACAAGAGAGCATGGGTATGAAGATGAAATTGCAGAGGATGGAACGAATATTTCGGGTGGTCAGAAACAAAGGTTATCGATTGCTCGTGTTATCTTAAAAAAGCCATCCCTTTATATTTATGATGATAGTTTTAGTGCTTTAGATTTTAAAACGGATGCAACATTAAGAAAGGCATTGAAACCTGAAGTAAAGAATGCGATTTTCTTTGTGGTTGCCCAAAGAATTTCTACCATCATGGATTCGGATATGATCATTGTTTTGGATGAAGGTCAGATTATTGGAATGGGAACACATGCACAATTGTTAAAGGATTGTAGTGTGTATCAAGAGATTGCTCATTCACAATTAACACAAAAGGAGTTGGATGATTATGAAAGAAACTAAGAAAATGAAGTTTACTGAATGTCTATCTCATCTGTTTGTGTTTATAAAGCCATATCGCTTTAAATTGTTATTTGGAATTTTAATGATTATTACAGCCCAAGTGACTTTTGCCTTAAATCCGACTGTTGAAGGTATGATCACTACGCAATTAGCTGCAGATATTTCAGCACATCAACCAATTCAGGTAGATAAAGTTGTACATATCTTATGTATCTTATTTTCCATCTATATTGTGAAGACAATATCTCAATTTTTAATGGCTGTTTTTATGACCGATGCGATTCAGAAGACGATGTTTGATGTGCGCAATGCGATTGAGAATAAAATTCATCATTTACCTGTATCTTATTTTGATCAAGAAAAAACGGGAGAGTTATTATCACGAATCACAAATGATGTGGATACATTATCGAATGCGTTGCAACAAACTTTATCACGAGTAATTTCAGCTATATGTACATTCACTTTTGTGCTATTCATGATGTTAAGAATCAATGTACTAATGACGTGTATCATTTTAGTGGCATTACCTGTTATTGCGCTCTTATCAAAATTTGTCGTTAAGAAATCACAGCCTCTATTTGATGATCAACAAAATACATTAGCCGATTTGAATGGTACCATCAATGAATTGTATGATGGATATAGTGAGATTCTTTCTTATAATCAACAAGAACATGCTTTAGAAAGATTTCAAAAAGATAATGAAAGAATGCGTGTATCTAGCTTTAAGGCGCAGTTTGTATCAAGTTTGATCAATCCATTATGTTCTTTGATTACCTATTTAAGTATTGGTTGTGCAAGCCTTGTTGGTTGTCTTCAAGTATTAAATGGAACTATCGCATTAGGGCAACTACAAGCATTTATTCGTTATATTTGGCAAATCAACGATCCAATTTCTCAAATATCTCAATTATCAAGTGCAGTACAATCTGCCTTTAGTGCCATGTCTCGTTTATTCACTTTCTTAAATCAACCAATTGAAGAGGATGTTATATCCAAATGTCAAATTGATGAAGTTCGCACTATTGAATTTGATCATGTACAATTTGGATATGATGATAATCTATTAATGAAGGATGTTAATATTGATGTACATCAAGGTCAAACCATCGCTATTGTAGGTCCTACAGGAGCAGGTAAGACAACATTGACAAACTTATTACTACGTTTTTATGATGTAAAGGGTGGAAGTATTAAAATTAATGGTATTGATATTCGAGAATTGTCATATCATGAATTAAGAAAATTATTTGCGTTAGTTCTACAAGATACGTGGTTGTTTGAGGGAAGTATTGAACAAAATATTGCGTATGGAAATGAGAAGGCGTTAAAGAATGAAATTGTAGAAGCCGCAAAACAAGCCAATGTCCATCACTTTATACGTACTTTAACCGATGGCTATGATACTTTGATCAATGAAGAGGGAAGTAATGTGAGTCAAGGGGAAAAACAATTATTAACGATTGCACGAGCTCTATTAAAAAATCCGGAAGTCTTGATTTTAGATGAAGCTACGAGTAGTGTAGATACAAGACTTGAAAGACGTCTTCAAGGTGCAATGGATCGAGTTATGGAAAATCGTACTTGTTTTGTGATTGCACACCGTTTATCTACTATTATCAATGCAGACAAGATTCTTGTGCTTGAACATGGGGATATTGTTGAACATGGTAGTCATGAAGAATTGTTAAATAAGAATGGAGTTTATGCTAGATTGTATAATGCTCAGTTCGCAAAGTAAAAGTCTGATTTAGTTCAGACTTTTTTGATGCCCTTGGCAATGACATACAATGGTGTTTCGTTTGTGTCCAATAGTCCTCGATTGATTGAATAATCGAGTTTATCGAGTTGTTTAAGAATGGAGTTGAACAATTTCACCGTATTCTTATTGTTGAAATCACAATAGATTTCATATCCATTGGCTTCATATTCACTTGAGTTTACATGTATGGATACAAAGAGATCGGCATTCTTTTTCTTTGGCTAAATCACAACGCGTTTGTAAATTTTCTTTATTATCATTTGACCATGAAACAGAGTCACTTGTACGTGTATATACAACTTTATAGCCGTATGATTTCAGTTGTTTTCCAACAAGTAATGCGATATCTAAATTGATATCTTTTTCATAATCGCCATAGTTGCTTTCAGCTCCTACATCATATCCTCCATGAACGGCATCGATCATAATGGTTTGTTTTGTGCTTTTGGCAGAAACGGTAATATCGTTATGTAAGTAGAAGTGTTATGAATAATTTTTTCATGTGTTTATGAAAGCATGTAATCCTTAAATGTTTCTTGAATTACTGTCCCTTAAAACTAAGTTAAAACTGTACATTTTAAAGAATACAGCGAAATGATAATATAGGGTTAAGTTTTAAAAAGGAGAAACGATTATGACAAATGAAACGACAAAAAGAATCGCAAAAACAGCTTTAATGATCGCATTGATCTTTGTATGTACATTCACAATTAAACTTCCAAATCCTGCAACTGGTGGATATACACATATGGGAGATTGTATGGCATTTCTTGCGGTGCTAGTTTTAGGTAAAAAAGACGGGGCTTTAGCTGCAGGCTTAGGAGCCGCATTAAGTGATTTATTGACTGGAGCCATGATTTGGGTGCTTCCTACATTTATCTTTAAATTCATTATGGGATATATTATGGGTGTTGTACTTGAAAAGGGAAACAATGAAAAACTAGATTGGATTGCTGGAGCTAGCCTTGGTGGCTTGTTTCAATGTTTCGCATATACACTATTTAAGATTCCTTTATTTACAGCAGCAGTCGCCTTTGCGTCTGTACCTAGACTTTTAGCACAAACGATTATGGGTCTAATTATTTATGCGATCGTTGCGAATGTTTTGGAAAAATCTAAAGTGCTATCTTTACAAGGAGTTGTCGCATGAAAAAAATCGATGCACATGCACATTTAGGCTACATCGGTGGATGGGCCAATGTAAAAATGGATGCAGACGAATTGATTTCATTAATGGACATGTATGAAATTGAAACGACAATGATTTGTGTTTTGGATAATGAAGAAGCATATAAGGCTATGCAGAAATATCCAGGTCGTATTGAAGGGTGTGTCTATGTGAATCCTTTAGAGCCAGATTGTTTAGATTTAATTGATCGATATGTAAAACTTGGCTTTAAAGCCATTAAGCTACAGCCATTACGCCATGCGTATTGTGCGGATAGTGAAATTGTAGATCCTGTATTAGATAAAGCCGAAGAATATGGAATTCCTGTTTGTATACATTCGGGGCATCCTCCTTATTCACTTCCTTGGCAAATTGGATTACTTGCCGAAAGACATCCAAATTGTAAAGTACTAATGATTCATATGGGACATGGTCATGGAGTTTATATTGATGCAGCATTAAAAATGGCTCGACGGTATCCAAATATTTACTTGGAAATGTCGGGTATGCATATGCATACAAAAATTAAAGAAGCGTATGATACGGTTGGACATGATCGTATCCTGTTTGGAACGGATGGTCCTTTCCATCATCCTACAGTTGAGATGCAAAAAGTATTAATGAGCGGAGTTGATGAAAAGGGTATAGAAGATATTTTCTATAACAACGCAAAGAAATTTTTTGATGTATAGACAAAACTAGTAACGGGTAAACCACATCAATTTACCCGCTTTTTTTTCTTTTTTTATATGAAACTTATGTGATGCCTCTCCAAAACTAACAACTTCCGTTGTTAGTCTTTTTTATGTCCATTTGCTCGTTTTTCTTAAACTAAGAGTTTCTTTTAGAAAAGTGAAACAGTGATTTAACACGTCTCCCTTAAACTAAGAGCTTCCATAGGTAAACAAAGAGCTGAACAGGTAGGAAGAAAAATCCTATTTGTTTAGCTTTTGTGTTTATAAAAGTTCTAAGAAGAATCGAATTACTATTTCATATCAGGTGACTTTTTCTAAGTTACGGAAGGGTGTTTTTTCATTCATAGAAAATTTATAGTTCGATATATTGACAATCGTAAATGTATGGGATAGACTAAGTATAGTTTTACAGGAAGGAATGGATACTATGAGTTATAAAGAAGATGTTCGTATGATTAAGGCTTTGGCAGATGAAAACAGACTTCGTATTTTGGAATGTTTGCATCATGGAGAAAAATGTGCCTGTGTTATACTTGAAGAGTTATCCATTACCCAATCAACTCTTTCTCATCATATGAAATTGCTTTGCGACTGTGGACTTGTCGATTCTAGAAAAGATGGGCGATGGATGCACTACTCAATTTCAGAGGAAGGGAAAAACCGTTTTAAGGATATGTTTTCTCATTATGTTGAAACCATTGATTCAGATGGTGGATGCAACTGCGATAAGTGCGAATAATATATACATTAGGCAATCAGGTAAGATTGCCTTTCTCTTAAACGAAAACATTGATATATGTAAAACTATAAAACTAACAGGAGGCTAGATATGCAATTTTTGACTACGATTTGGATATTCATACAAGATCAAATTTTAGGAATGAAATGGCTTAGTTTATTGATTGGAGAGTTCTTATACTCTATTGGTCTTGATACATCCGGGAAGATTGGAGGCAGTGTTCAGTTTTTTATCTATGATGTGATAAAAATTGTTTTCTTGCTTTGTGTGCTGATTTTTATCATTAGTTATATTCAGAGTTATTTTCCGCCAGAAAGAACTAAACGAATACTTGGAAGATTTCATGGAATTGGTGCAAACATCTTAGCAGCATTACTAGGAACAGTTACTCCCTTTTGTTCTTGTTCTTCCATTCCTCTTTTTATTGGATTTACAAGTGCTGGATTACCATTAGGAGTTACATTCAGTTTCCTTATTTCATCTCCAATGGTAGACATTGGGTCGCTGGTGCTATTGATGAGTATCTTTGGAACGAAAGTGGCAGTAGTTTATGTGTTGCTCGGTCTTGTGATTGCAGTTGCAGGCGGAACACTTATCGAAAAACTTCACCTTGAAAATCAGGTAGAAGAATTTATAAGAAATGCAAAGCAAATCGATATTCCATTGGAAGAACTAACGGTTATAGACAGAATGAAATATGCGTGGGAGCAGGTTGTTGAAACATTTAAAAAAGTCTTCCCATATATTCTTGTTGGTGTTGGAATAGGAGCCTTTATTCACAACTGGATACCAGAAGATATCATAGTGAGATTTCTTGGTACTGGTAATCCATTTGGTGTCATTATTGCTACAATTGCAGGGGTTCCGATGTATGCAGATATCTTTGGATGTATTCCTATTGCAGAAGCACTGCTTACTAAAGGTGCAAGATTGGGCGTTGTGTTGTCATTTATGATGGGAGTAACCACACTGTCTCTTCCATCCATGATTATGCTGAAAAAGGCAATCAAACCAAAACTCTTAGGTCTGTTCATTGGAATTTGTACCGTAGGAATTATTATTGTTGGTTATGCATTTAATGCATTTCAATATTTACTTATTTAACAGGAGGAAAAGATTATGTCATTATTTGGATTAGGAAAGAAAAAAGAAGAAGTTAAGATAGAGCCAGCTTGTGCTTGCAATGGAGAAGTAGCTACTTATGAAGCATCATCATGTTGCTGTGGCAATCAAAAGGTAAATAACTGTTGTGGTGGAGATAATAAGCTTACAAGCATTAAGGTGCTTGGTGCTGGGTGTAAAAGCTGTCATGATCAGTATGAAAATGTTAAAAAGGCCATTGAAGAACTAGGGTTAGAAATTGAAGTAGAATATATCACAGATATGGAAAAGGTTATGGCTTACGGTGTTATGAGTATGCCTGCCATTGTTGTGAATGAAACAGTTGCTTCAATGGGTAAGGTATTAAAGAGCTGTGAAGTAATTAAGCTGCTTGGAAAGATGGGATTTTAATGGCAAAGAAAAAGAGTGAAGGAATTAATTTTTTCCAAAAGTATCTTACAATCTGGGTATTTATATGTATGGTAGTCGGAGTAATCATTGGTAAGCTTTTACCGGCCATACCTAATGCACTCGGTAGTCTTGAAATATCTGGGATTTCTATTCCGATTGCAATACTTATCTGGATTATGATTTATCCAATGATGCTTAAAGTGGATTTTCAGAGTATTAAACAAGTGGGAAAGAATCCCAAAGGGCTTTTCATTACATGGATTACAAATTGGCTAATAAAACCATTTACCATGTATGGAATTGCATCATTGTTCTTGTTTACAGTATTTAAAGGATTTATTGCACCAGAACTTGCTACTCAGTATCTTGCAGGAGCAGTGCTTCTTGGAGCAGCACCATGTACAGCAATGGTATTTGTATGGAGTACTCTTACAAAAGGAAATCCTGCTTATACTGTGGTACAGGTAGCAACGAACGATTTAATCATACTGATTGCATTTGTGCCAATTGTAAAATTTTTGCTTGGAGTATCAAATGTATCAGTACCCTATGGAACATTGTTTATCAGTGTGATTCTGTTTGTGGTGATTCCACTTGTTGGGGGTGTATTAACAAGAATAGTTGTAGTTAAAAATAAAGGAATAGGGTATTTTGAAAACACTTTTGTTCATAAGTTTGATAAGGCAACTACAGTTGGCTTGCTTCTTACTTTGGTTTTAATATTTGCATCACAAACAGAGGTTATCTTATCAAATCGTTTGCACATAGTGTTGATAGCAGTACCGCTCACGGTTCAGACTGTTCTTATTTTCTTTATTGCTTATTCAGCATCAAAGATATTTGGATTGTCACATGATATAGCAGCACCGGCAGGAATGATAGGGGCATCAAACTTCTTTGAGTTAGCTGTAGCCGTAGCTATTGCATTATTTGGTACAACGAGTCCGGCTGCACTTGCAACAACTGTAGGTGTATTAACAGAAGTTCCTGTTATGCTTGCGCTTGTAAAGGTTGCCAATAGTACAAGAGGATGGTTTAAGAAATGATAGATGGAAGAAAAAAGGTAGCATTTATCTGTGTTCACAATTCCTGTAGAAGTCAGATTGCCGAGGCACTTGGGAAACATCTAGCATCGGATGTGTTTGAAAGCTATTCTGCCGGGACAGAAACAAAGCCACAAATCAATCAGGATGCTGTTCGTATAATGAAAAAACTCTATGGAATTGATATGGAAACAAATGGTCAATACAGCAAGTTAATTACAGATATCCCAGACGTAGACATCGTAATTTCAATGGGATGTAATGTTGGATGTCCTTTTATCGGTAGACCTTTTGATGATAACTGGGGACTAGATGACCCTACAGGAAAAGATGATGTGGATTTTATTAAAGTGATTCGTGAAATTGAAGAAAGAATTATTAAATTGAAGAATAGTTTATAATCATTAGCACCTTGCAGCAATGCAGGGGTTTTTTGTCATTTTTAGAAAATTTACATGGTGGAAATATGCCAGGATTGAATTTATCAACCAAATGGTTTGTAATATATAAAGTTAAGGTGCGATTAGACATGGAGGAATATAACTTGGAAGTTACAGAATTAAGTTAATCGTGCCATCTTGAGGATGGAAAAGTGTATAAAAATTAGATAATGACTAAATTGAAACTGCTTTTTTAGTCTAATCCTAGACTATGTTACCTGTTTTTAGTTTTACCGTTTCAAGTGAGTATTATCCGTTCTTACTTTAACGATTTGTGTTCTGTCTCGCTAAATGCACGGCTTAGTTTCTATATGCATGTTATAGTTTAACGATGACATTTGATGTATAGACAAAACTAGTAACAGGTAAAGCTTAACGGCTTTCCCTTTTTTTTTCGTTTCTTTTATGAAACTTAGGCGTGCGCTTTTATCTCCTTTTCGCATTGAATGGTTTCTTTATGTGAAACTATAAAATGTATTTAGAAATCTATTCCGATAAAAGTGCTCAAAATCGTTAAACTAAGAATTACGTTTACAAATTGGTAATATGATGGTGTTACAAATTTTTTGTATGAAAACTAAACACGATATATTTCCTCCCTACAAACCACTTATATTTTGTGTTAGAATAAATTAATAAATCGGAATTTATCAAAAAATGAGGAATAGTTGAAATGGAGGCGCTATAATAACATGAAGATTGAAGGGAACCAGAAAGAACTGAATGCGATGGTAGAATTTCATAAGGGAAACCGTGTCGAGGGGCTGAGACTGCAAGAAGAATTTGCAGCAGAATTTCGTAAGGAGTATAAAGACAAAGATCACTGTCCTTGCCTGAAAGCCTGTCGTTATCACGGAAACTGTAAGGAATGTGTAGCAATCCACAGAGCGCATCAGGAACATGTTCCTAATTGTATGCGACCATTGATTAATAAAAAATTGAAATTGATGTCAGAATTAACAGAGCATACCTTGGCAAATGAAATAGAAGCTCCACATGAGATTTTAAGAAAATAGGAAAGTCAAATTTCAGTTTGTCGATGTATAGACAAAACTAGTAACGGGTAAACCTCATCAATTTACCCGCTTTTTTTATGCCTTCTATTTAACTATTGGGAGTGTTTTGGAGGTTTCCGTGAGGATGGCTTGTCCAAGTTGTAAAAAAAGAAGACCTTCATCGAAAGCACCTGCATCTAAGAATATCTGTGATTACATCTTGAACGCCTAAGGACAAAGAGACTTAATGTTTCTTTGTTTTTTGTGCTTTATTGAGCACGAATAAGCAAACGTAATTCTTAGTTTCATGAAGTGAGAACAAATCTTTTTCTTAAAAGAAGCTGTTAGTTTCATGAAAACAGTTATAAAGCGATATAGGTTTTACAAGTTTTTATTGGTAATATGATGGTGTTACAAATTTTTTGTATGAAAATTAAACACGATATATTTCCTCTCTACAAACCACTTATATTTTGTGTTAAAATAAATAAATAAATCGAATTTGTATGATTGAAATGAAAACTTCAAAAATATATTGACTTGTACGTAACGTACACCCTTATACTATCATCACAAGGAGGTGTGTCCGATGTTATTAAATGAAATTATTAAGGAAGTCGGAATGACAAAGCGTGCAGTTAAATACTATGAAGAAAAAGGATTGTTGTCAGTAGATAAAGATAGCAACGGCTATCGAAACTACTCAATGCAAGACGTTAAAACTTTGAAAAAAATTTCGGTATATAGAAAGCTTGGGATTGGTATTAAAGATATACAAACCCTTTTGGAAAAAGATGATAAAAGTATTCTTTTACGTATTTATCAGGAAAAATTACAGGAAAAAATTTTACAGGACTCAGAACTTGAAGCGTTGAAGCAATTTATAGATGATGGTAATGCAGACAAGGCAAATGAGATACTTGATTACCAAACTGTCGAAAATGCGATTGAGTCTTTATTACCGGGGAAAGAATGGGGAGATTACTTAAAAAGTCACTTAAAAAGTCACTTCAAACCATTTCTTAATGTGAGATTAAAGACTCTGGAGCAGAAGCAAGCCTTACGGAACATATTAGAGTATTGTGATGAAACGACATTGAAAGTTCCTTTTATTATGGGAATAGGTGTAAAAATAGCAGGTGGGATTGCACCGGAAACAAGAACTGCAGATGAGATGATAGCTTATTATCGTGATATGAGTGAAAGCGAATATGAAAAATTAAAAGAAATGGTAAAGAAAGGTGCTAAAATGAAAACTGGCATTATGAAATATCATCCGTCATTTATTGCCCAGAGAAAAATGCAGAAAGAGTTCCAAGATAAAGGATATAACGACATATTCATTCCTAATTTGATGGTGCTATCTCCACAGTACGCAGAATACAAAAAAGCCTTAGATAAGGTAAACGATAGAATGTGTAGAGAACTTGGACTGCATTATGATAGCAATTACAACTTAGTTATAAAAAATCTCGAATAAATTAGTGTATCTAAAAAGAAACAGAAGTTGGAAGGAGAAGTACTTATGCGTACCAAGAAAGTAATATTTAGTGTTTTAACGATTATTTTCGGTTCTCTTGGACTGATGAACATAGTGTCTACTGATATAACACTGCCAATTATGTTTGTTTTTATGGGATTAACCTTTTTGACGAATGCAAGGGAGTGTTATGATAATGGTGCAAAGAAAGATGCTATGATATTTGCAGGTGTAGCAATTTTTGTCTATGTAGTTACTGCATATAACTTGATAATCAGATTAATGCCTTTATATCAGATTTCATTAATAGAGGATTATATAAAACTGGTGTTTCAGTAAATAAAGATGATCAATTAATGACATTGGTTACTTGTGATACAAGAGATAACAATAAGAGAATTGTAATTCTAGCTAAATTGGTTAATATAGCAAATGTTTAAAAACTAAGGTGTATGATATTATTTAGCTAGATAAATTAGAATTTGAAGTTGATATATGATTAAAGAAGGTATTTTATGAACATAAAAAAAATAGGACAATGTATCAAAGAAAATAGGGAGCGAAAAGGTTTAACTACACTACAGTTAGCACAACTTCTTAAAACTGATATTGTATCTGTGCAATCTTATGAAAAAGGCGAAAAAAAACCAACAGTAAAAGAATTGGAAGTGATTTCAAATGTTTTGGATATTCCGTTGATAGTTTTGCTTCACGGCGGTGGAGAGGTTGAAATGCTTCAAAGAAATGAGGATGGGACAAAATGCAAATGGAATAAGTATTAAATTAATAAATCCCAGTTTGTCGATGTATAGACAAAACTAGTAACGGGTAAACCTCATCAATTTACCCACTTTTTTTATGCCTTCTATTTAACTATGGGGAGTGTTTTGGAGGTTTCTGTGAGGATGGTTTGTCCAAGTTGTAAAAAGAGAAGACCTTCATTGAAAGCACCTGTATCTAAGAACATCTGTGATTACATCTCGAATGCATAGAACAAAGAGACTTTATATGTTTCTTTGTTTTTTTATGTTTACTCAGAGAATACTCTAAACAAACACGAGAAGGAGTCTTTGTAGTCTAATTCTAGACTGTGTTACCTGTTTTTAGTTTCACCGTTTCAAGTGAGTATTATCCGTTCTTACTTTAACGATTTGTGTTCTGTCTCGCTAAATGCACGGCTTAGTTTCTATATGCACGTTATAGTTTAACGATGACATTTGAATTAGAATAGTTTTTTCGTATGATGAAGCCAATCACGGCTTAAAGACTTTGTTTACTTTGCCTATTTCTAAATCGGATTATGTGAAAGAAAAATATTTGTTTTCTTTGATTATTACGGGAATTGGTTTTGTGTTTGTCACAATATTAGGTTGTTTCCGTAAAAGTGCTTTATGGAAACACTTATAATTTTATCAACAGATTTGTTGTTGTTAGCTTTATCTTTGCCTTTTCAATTAAAGGAAGGCAACGAAAAAGGAAGAGTTGTTGTTAGCTTTATCTTTGCCTTTTCAATTAAAGGAAGGCAACGAAAAAGGAAGAATTGTATTGTTTGTAGTTGTGTTTGGATGTACTTTCTTATTCGCTTTCTTAAATCAATTTATTCCTAAGTTCTTTCAATCGATTGAATCGTTATTGAACACATTAGATCCTATTATGTTTAGTGTGGGTTTATTGATTACAAGTTTTATTCTATACTTTATTTCTATGAGGATTTCAATTCGTGTATACAATAAGCGAATTCTTGATTAACGTACTAATTTATCTACAATACTGTTGATGATATTCGCAATTTCTTCACAAGATTCAATACATCCTGCATCGATCCATTGTTGAATGGTGGCTAGAGATCCAAAAAGAATGTAGTTTTTGATGTATGGATTGTTTTGAGAGACTTGTTCAAGCTGATTGTTGATGGAATCGAGTGCTAGAACTTGTTTAGGAAATTCATTGTCGACATTGCATTCAAAAAAGATTTTGATGGTTTCTTTATTAAATTTTAAAAATTGGAGTAATTGGATAAAAGAAGTTTCTTTTGGTTGATCATTTAATTGTTCATTGATCAATTGAATGACTTCTTGCTCCATTTCTTTAATGACATCATATTGACTTCCATAATACTTATAAAAGGTGGAACGATTGATATCGGCCTTTTCACATAAGCTAGAAATGGTAATCTTATTGATGTCTTTTTCTTTTAGACATTCAAATAAAGCTAGACGAATGAATTTTTTTGTCATTTGTATTTTTCTGTTCATAATCAACACCTGTTGCTTTCGTAACAATATGTTAAAATCAGTCGATTGAAAAATCAAGAGATATTTTTTTATAATTAACTCAAGCGGAGGGATTTTATGCTTCAATGTAAAAATATTATAAAAGATTATGTTTCAGGAGATGAAATTGTACATGCATTAAAAGGTGTATCACTTTCTTTTCGTGAACATGAATTTGTTTCAATACTTGGACAGAGTGGATGTGGCAAGACTACGTTTCTAAATATTATTGGTGGTTTGGATCATTATACTTCGGGTGATTTGATTATTAATGGAAAAAGTACAAAGGACTATAGTGATAAAGACTGGGATACGTATCGTAATCATCAGGTTGGTTTTGTGTTTCAATCCTATAATCTAATCATGCATCAGAGTGTTTTAAGTAATGTAGAATTGGCTTTAACACTAACGGGAGTCAATAAAGAGGAAAGAAGAAAAAGAGCTATAGAGGCTTTAAATAAGGTTGGACTTTCGGATCAAATTCATAAAAAGCCAACCCAGATGTCGGGTGGACAAATGCAGCGTGTTGCGATTGCCCGTGCCATTGTCAATAATCCGGATATTATTTTGGCAGATGAGCCAACTGGTGCTTTGGATAGTGCCACAAGTGTGCAGATTATGGAGATCTTAAAGGAAATCTCTAAAGATAAGCTTGTCATTATGGTTACACACAATCCGCAATTGGCCGATGAATATTCAAGCCGAATCATTCGTTTAAAGGATGGCACTTTAGTTTCGGATTCCAATCCTTTTAATGAAACAGAAACAAATGTGGATACGAGTGTGTTAAAAAGACCTGGCATGTCTTTTAAAATGGCTTGCTCATTAAGTTTAAATAATTTAATGACAAAAAAAGCACGTACTTTTTTAACCTCTTTTGCCGGAAGCATTGGAATTATTGGAATTGCTTTGATTATGTCATTGTCGCATGGTATGCAGTCGTATATTGATCAAATGGAAAATGATACAATGGCCAGTTATCCGATTGAGATTCAATCGAGTTCGAGTGATGTGTCTACATTGATGACAACGATGATGGGCATGAAGAAAAAGACAGAGGAACATAAGGATTCTAAAATCTATTCTCGTCCTTATGTAGAGGATGTATTAGAATCTTTATCGAGTTCAAAGAAGAATAATCTATCGGCTTTTAAATCCTATATTGAAAGTGGTAAGGGTAAAGAATTTAGAAAGACGGCGAAGGCAATTGAGTATGATTATAATTTAAATTTACAAGTTTATAATGAGAATACAGATTCTGGCTTAGTGCAAGTATCGCCAAATGGTTTGTTGGATAAATTAGGCATGTCGGATATGATGTCCCTGCAATCTCAATTTGTGGATTCAAGTGCTATGACCAATGATCAAGTATGGCTTTCTTTACCCGAATCGAAAAAGCTTCGAGATGATGAATATCAGCTTGTCGAAGGTAAGTGGCCAACAAACTATAATGAGGTGGTTTTAGAGGTCGATGAAAATAATGAGATTACCGATTATGCACTTTATTCTTTAGGATTATTGGATCAGGATGAATTGGTTAAGAATTATCAAAAGATTTTAAATGGAGAGACGGATAAGATTTCAAAGACAAACCTAGAATCGTATAGTGTGGATGATATCTTAAATTTGAAGTTTAGATTGGTTCTAAATAGCGATTTATATCAAAAGGTAAATGGTTTATGGATCAACCAAAGTGAAAATGAATCGTATATGAAGGATGTTGTTTCGAAGAGTCCTGAAATCAAGGTGGTTGGAATTATTAAACCAAGCGATTCAACTGTATCACAACCAACAATGGGTGGTGTGTATTATACAAAGGCTATGGAAGAGTATGTAACTTCTAAGACGGAGAATTCTCAAATTGTAAAAGAACAAAAGGCAAATCCAAATATCAATATTTTTACGCAGACTGAATTTGCCTCAGGCCAAAAGATTAGTATGTCAAATCTTACAAATGAGCAGATGATGCAGCTTTCAAGTATGTCGCAAGAAGAATTGATGAATTATATGAATACGTATAATGAGAATATCAATGCGACATATGATTCGAATTTGACAAAACTTGGCGTTGTAGATTATTCAACTCCGACAAAGATTTCTTTGTATGCGTCAAGTTTTGATGGAAAAGAAAAGCTGAGTGATTTGATTACTTCTTATAATAAGAAACAGACAAAGAGTAATGTGATCACATACAACGATTTTATCGGGACAATGTTAAGTTCAGTAACAAGTGTTGTGAATATCATTAGTTATATCTTGATTGCCTTTGTATCTGTATCTCTGATTGTATCAAGCATCATGATTGGTATAATTACGTATATTTCGGTATTGGAGCGTACAAAAGAGATTGGTATCTTACGCTCAATTGGTGCTAGTAAAAAAGATATTACGCGTGTATTTAATGCAGAAACATTTATTATTGGATTGATTAGTGGTGTATTAGGCATATTAATTACACTTGTATTGAATGTTCCAATTAGTGTGGTCGTTGAGAATATGACTGGTGTTGCGCATATTGCCAAATTACCAGTCAATGGAGCTATATTCTTGATTTTCATTGATTTAGTATTAACGATTCTTGCAGGTTTGATTCCATCCAAGATTGCGAGTAAAAAAGATCCTGTAGAGGCATTAAGAAGTGAGTAATCACTTCTTTTTTGGTATAATACCTGCGAGGTGATTTCATGATTAGAAAAGGAACGATTGGAGATGCAGAAATATTATCTAAGGTAGAAGCAACTTGTTTTCCACCCAATGAAGCAGCGACTTCAAAAGAGATTCAAGAAAGATTAAATGTATATGCGAACCATTTTCTTTTATTGTTCGAAAAAAATCAATTGATTAGTTTTATCGATGGTTTTTGTACAAACCAAAGAGATTTAACGGATGAAATGTATAGTGATGCTTCGATGCATGATGAAGATGGTGACTGGCAAATGATATTTGGATTAAATACATTACCAGATTATCAAAAAAATGGTTATGCCGCGAAGATCATGTGTGCAATGATTGATTTGGCTAGACAAGAGAACCGAAAAGGATTAGTGTTAACTTGTAAAGATAGATTGGTGCCTTACTATAGTAAGTTTGGGTTTAAAAATGAGGGTGTATCCTCAAGTGTTCATGGTGGTGTAGTTTGGTATCAAATGCGATTGGAGTTTTAGATGAAAATAATTCAAAAGGTAAAGAAATATCAGAAGAAAAAAGCAAAAAAAGCCGCAAAAGAAGAGTTGAAACAGATGATTCCTACGTTAAGAGGTCAATTGAATGAAGTGACTTCTGGTTTGGATGAATTAAATGGTCTTCTTAAAAAGATTACGCGTTCATGAAGTCAAAAATTTATTTGGCTATCGATTTAAAGTCTTTCTATGCTTCTTGCGAATGTGTATCTAGAGAATTGGATCCATTAAAAACTAATCTTGTAGTGGCAGATACTTCTAGAACAGAAAAGACAATATGTTTGGCTGTATCGCCTTCTTTGAAACAGTATGGAATTGGAGGAAGGTGTCGTTTGTTTGAGGTGAATAAAAAGGTAAGAGATGTGAATGCAAAAAGGAAAAAGGGGCTTTTGCGTTTTGATGGTAAATCAGCAGATGATGAAATTTTAAAACAGAATCCTAGATTTGAAGTCGATTTTTTAATTGCACCTCCAAGAATGAAATACTATTTGGATATCAGTACACAAATTTATAATATCTATTTGAAATATGTTTCAAGCCAAGATATTCATGTATATTCCATTGATGAAGTGTTTATTGATGCGACGCCATATTTAAATACGTATCATTTAACACCCAAAGAGTTCGCAATGAAAATGATTTTAGATATTTATGAGACAACAGGCATCACGGCTACTGCAGGTATTGGTACGAATTTATATCTTGCCAAGGTGGCGATGGATATTGTGGCCAAACATAAAAATCCAGATGAGAATGGGGTTCGTGTTGCGGCTTTAAATGAATATAGGTATCGTAAATTGTTGTGGAATCATAAGCCATTGACTGATTTTTGGCGTGTTGGAAAAGGGTATGAGAAAAGATTGCATAAACTAGGTATTGATACAATGGGAAAGCTTTGTGCCTTTAGCTTGGAACATGAGGATGTTTTGTTTAAGACATTTGGTGTAAATGCCGAACTATTGATTGATCATGCGTGGGGATATGAACCTTGTACGATTGAAGATATCAAGGCATATAAGCCAGAAAAGAATAGTATAGGTTCGGGACAAGTCTTATCTTGTGGGTATGAAAAAGAAAAGGCTAAGATTTTAGTAAAGGAAATGGTGGAATCTTTAGCTTTAAGTTTGGTGGATAAGCATTTGGTGACAAATAAAGTGGTTCTTACTATTGGTTATGAAGTAAATGAGGATTATACGGGCGAAACGATGGTTGATTTTTATGGGAGAGTCTTGCCGAAAAGCTTAAATAAAATTGTTCATTTGCCTCAAAAGACAAATGCGAATTCAATTCTAATTCAAAATATATTGGATGTATTTGATCGGTATGTGGATTCTAGTTTATTGGTGCGAAGAATCAATGTGGCGGCTGTTGAAGTGATAGATGAAAAGAATCGTGGCTTTGAACAGATTGATTTATTTTCAAATGTGGATGAAGAAGAATTAAAGAAGGAAAACGATCTTCAAAAGGTGACTTTAAAAATAAAGAATAAGTATGGCAAAAATTCAATCTTAAAGGGAACGGATTTTGAAAAGGGAGCTAAGGCAAAAGAAAGAAATGCGCAGATTGGAGGGCATAAGGCATAATGGATGAAAGATGGTATACAATGAATCGCCCTAAAAGTAAATATCCAAAGATGTCTATGTCAGATCGTGCCGCTCAATTTGCACCTTTTGCAGCTTTAACAGGTCATAAAGAGGCGATATTAGAGCAACAAAGAATAACTCAGACAAAACGCATTTTATCGAATGAAGAAAAGCTTAGAATCAATGAGAAAATCATTGAATTGATAAATTTGAAATCGAAATGCAGAATCACTTATTTTGAGAAGGATAAGACAAAAAGTGGTGGTCAGTACATGGAGAGCGTTTTGTCTTTTAAGCGTATAGATGAATTAAATAAGACTCTATTTTTTAAAGAGAATATTCAGATACAAATAGAGGATATTGTAGATATTGAAATATTGGAACATTGACTTGTTCTTTTTTCTTTCCAAATAAAAAAACAGCCATTGGCTGTTTCATAGAGATTGCATTCCTAATTTAAAACAATTGTATTGTTGTCTTGTGAAGTTTATGCCTTTCAATCGTTTTAAATAGAATACTTGTTACTGGAAAGATGATATCTTTTATTATGGGATATCGAACATGAGTATCAGATAGAAATTTTCTGAATACATTTATAATTATAATTACAGTATAGAGCTTTGTCTTATGATAAATAGTCAAAAAATATAGATATATTATCATTTTTGTATTATATTTAATTTATGGAGAATAAATTACACATTATAAACGGATATTCGGATGAATTATTTCCCATAAATATCTGTGTTGTTAGAAAATATAGTGATTTACCGATTGGCAGTGGCTTTAAGTCTTTGCATTGGCATGAAGACTTGCAGTTTGTGCTATGTACTAAGGGCTATGTGAGTTATCAGGTGAATGGAATAGAGTATGAGCTCAAAGAAAAAGAGGCATTGTTTATTAATAAGGGTGCTTTGCATATGTCGAGCGATATGAGTGAGGATGGAGAATATGTGACACTTACTTTTCCTGAAGAATTACTTTTTTTCTTTAAAGAGAGTCGAATGAAATATAAGTATGTATGGCCTTATACGCGTATGGATTTTTTAAGATGTTATGGAATCAAGGAAAAGAATCAGATTATTAAATGTTTGTATGATATTTATAATATTTATTTAAATGGTTCGGATATGTTTGAATATGATGTTTCTATTTTGATCACAATGATTTGGAGACAATTGGTGAAGAGTTTATCTGAAATCGATTTTATTCCAAACAAAAAAGATGTCGAAAGACAAGAACGAGTACAAGTGATGCTTGTATATATTCATACGCATTACGCCGATGAGTTATCTTTAAAAGATATTGCGGACGCAGGGATGATGAGTATTGCGCAGTGTAATCGTTGTTTCAATAAGATGTTAAATATAACACCATATGAGTATTTAATTCAGTATCGGTTGCAGAAGGCAACAAATCTTTTAAAAGATGCCACGCTGAATGTAACGGAAATATCAGAGATTGTAGGTTTTAATAATGTGACACATTTTATTCAGACGTTTAAAAAGGTGTATGGCATATCGCCAAAGAAGTATCGAATAATGGAGGGGCAAGATGAAAAGGGCAGTTGAAGAAATCTTAAAATTTAATGAGGAAAGAGATTGGGATCAATTTCATAACCCGGAAAATTTAGCTAAATCGATTAGTATTGAGGCAGGAGAGTTGTTGGAATGTTTTCAATGGAACAATGAATATGATAAGCAACATGTTTGTGAAGAACTTGCCGATGTGATGAATTATTGTATTTTGATGGCCAATAAATTGGGCGTGGATATGGAAGAGATTTTGTTGATGAAATTAGAACAAAATAAGAAGAAATATCCGGTAGAAAAGTGTAAAGCATCTTCTAAAAAGTACACAGAACTGATAAAATAAGGGTATGTTAGATGTCGAGCGATTACAATTCTTAGATTTATATAGTTTTGAACTACGATTGGATTATTTTGAGAAGATTCTAGAATTTACAAGTTCTTCTTATTCTTTCTATTGGTTAGAGGCAGTGTTAAATTTAATGATTTATAAGGATACAATTGAATTTGATGAAATCTTGGATGAAATGATTTCTTTAGCCTATGAGGATGTGGTAGAAAAAGGATATCATTTGGGTCCGTTGATTCATCAAAAGCGTACAAACGCATTGGAAAATGCGATTTTAAGTATCCAAAAGTATTTGCCTGAAAATTGTTCGAAACAAGAAATTATTATTTGTGTGAAACAACATGATGAAGATTTAAAGGAATATAAGAAACTATTGATCATGCAGACACCATATCGTTTGCTATCGAGCTTTTTGGTGGATGTAGGTGGTAATAATCCAATTTGGAATCGTCCTAAAGATATTATAGAAACAATCAAAGATTATAATGAGAAATATAGACTTCCATATATTATTGAAAATGATAGAGGTCTTAAAAGAAGAGTTATTGTTCAACCAGAATGGAGAGATTTCTTAATGACTAATTATCGTGTCATTATGGAATGGGTTCATGATGAAAAAATCAAGTATCTAGAAAAGCGTAAGATTGAAGAGAGTGCATCTTAGGATGTGCTTTTTCTTTTTGTTAAAGTAAAAAATCCTATTGCTAGACTTAATTTTGTTTGTGTTTTAAATACATGGCGTAAATAAATTTGGCGATTCCAATCGCTATAAAAATTAAGTTAATTTTTATAACATTATAAAGATTAGTCCTTTCTAAGATTTACCAATCTCTGTATTTTAAGTACATAGCGTAAAGTAATTTCATGAATACACTAAGTACTAAAAGTCTTCCTAAAAGTTCTAATATATTACCAAACATATAACTGTATAAATCCTGGTATATTCTTAATATATCTTACACGATTTGTACATAAAATAAAAACTCCTTTATGTAAAGGAGTAATTGTTTAATGGTAGCGCGTACGGGATTTGAACCCGTGATACAGCCTTGAGAGGGCTGTGGCTTAACCGCTTGCCGAACGCGCCATGTGCTTAAGTATTATAGCACAAAATAAAAGAGAAGTATAGACTTCTCTTACAATTCTGCAATTAAATCGCATAAGTTTTTATAGGCTTTTTGAAAAGATTCTAGGTTTAATTTTTCTTCTGGTGTATGACAACCTTGGGCAATAGGACCGTATGTGATGATATCTAAATCTGGAATCAATCCTTTTAGAATACCCGTTTCCATACCGCCGTGTGATGCTTCCGTTTCCATTTCTACACCTTGTTTTTTTAAGATTTCTTTTAATTTTTCTCTTAATGAACTGTTAGCTTCATAGTTCCAACCACAGAAGTTTGTATCTTCATGTTCAGAAGCATGACATAACTGTGCAATAATTTTGATTTTATTTCCTAATTCATCCTTCATAGATTCTAATGGGGAACGGATGCAGAATGCACATTTTACAACATTGTCTTCTGTTCTTAGCTTACCTAAGTTAAGTGAAGCTAGAGTTAATCCTTCGATAGCCATAGATTTATGTTGTAAACCATTTGGTAGTAAGTAGTATAGTGTGATCAATTCGTTTGAATCTTTTGAAGTAAAAGCTTTAGTGGCTTTGTCTGTTTCTTCCAATTGAATATCGAGTTTACTATCACTAAATTCAAATTCTGTTTTTAAATCTTTTACGATAGAATCTATATTTGGCTTGATGTCTGAAACGAAAGTTGCCTCTGCTTCTCTAGGAATCGCATTCTCTTTAAGTCCACCATTCACAGATACGATTTGAATATCTTTTAATGTTTGCAGAACTCTAAATAAGATTTTAATGGAGTTACCCTTCTCTTGATCAATGCAAGCACCTGAATGCCCTCCATCTAATCCTTTGACAGTAAGTTTGTAGGTTGGTTTGTCAACTTCTTCAAACGTGCATGTTTTATCGACATAGGCATAGCGACCACCACTTGTAGTGGTACAAGTACTAACTTCACCACCACCATCTAAACCGATCATTTTCTTGGCTTGGAAGTATTCTTTCTTTAAATGGATAGATCCTAATAGACCTACTTCTTCTTGTACAGTAAATACGCATTCTAAGTTTGGATGTTTTAGAGTATCATCACTAAGAATGGCCAACATGTAGCTAACGCCAAATCCATCATCGGCACCTAATGTTGTTCCTTTTGCTTTTAACCAGCCATCTTCAACATATAAATTTAAAGCATCGGTTTCAAAGTCAAAGTCGACATCCTTATTCTTTTCGCATACCATATCCATATGTGCCTGCAACATAACTGTATCGTGATCTTCGTAGCCTGGTGTAGCCTCTTTATAAATAATCACATTATTCATGTCATCACGAACATATTTAAAATCATGTTCCTTCGCAAAATTTTCTACATAGTCTGCGATTTTTTCTTCATGAAATGATCCATGAGGAATCTTTGAGATTTCTTCAAAATATTTGAAGATCGCAACATTTTCATCTAATACACTCATTGTTTGTACCTCCACTTGATTAAAAATAGTATAATCCAAAAAATGAGAGACGCAAGTCTCTCACTATTGAATATTGATATATCTTGTTTCTTCTTCACGCTTCACTGGTTTTGTAGGTAATAAGATAAATAATTCACCATTGTCAAAACTAGCTTTGATATCCTCTTGTTTATAGCCTTCACCAATATAGAAAGAACGAGAATAAGTTCCAGTAAATCTTTCTTGACGAAGTACACGCGTATCTTCTTTGTTGATATTACGAGTAGCTGTGATCTTTAAGTAGCCATCTTTTAGTTCAATTTGAATATTTTCTTTTTGAATCCCACAAACCTCCATGCAGATTTGATAATATCCATCCTTTTCATAAATATCTGTTCTTAATACAGTACTTGTATCTTGTTTTTTAGTATCATTGAAAAAGTCATCAAAATAATTAGGGTAATAGCGCATATTGAATCCTCCTTAGCACTTATATCTTTTAACTGCTAGTATCATAGTACAATTATTTGGCACAGTCAAGAGGTGAGTGCTAATAATTTTGTCGCTTGTTTCTAGAACATTTTTCTGCATCAATAGTCAAGACAAACATAAGCGCATCCAATGCATTTTCTGGGTCTTTAACATCAATGACATAGGTATCTTTTAAATTAAATATTTCTTTACGAATAATCGCTACAGTATCATAGTTTTCATCCACAATTGTATAATTCCATTCAGTAAGAGTTCCATCAATATGCCATCCGTTGTAGTCAATATTATAATGTGGAGTAAAGAAAGATAATTCTTTCGATAGACATCCAATATATTCATTATTCTTATAGATTTCAAATTTAGGAAGAAGAGTTATTACCTTTTCTAATACAGTACCCACTTCATTTCCATTTTGATCATAAATGACTAGCTTATGTCCCCAAGAAAGCCTTCCTTCAACTTGATATATGATTTGACCTGACTCATCATAAATATCATAGCTGTCAAACCAGGAAAAGAATCTTTGTTTAAATAATAGTTTCATAGTATCATCACCACATAAATTATAACATTTTCTAGAATTCTTAATTTGTATCTTCACATCTTTTAAGGTTTATTTAAGTTTGAATCAGTATACTCACTTACGAAATAGGCGATTATACTTTTCATGCCCTTAAAATAATCAAGCCTATTTCTTTTTTTTGACAGAAATTTCCATTAAAATCTTAAGAAAACTTAAGTAAAACTTAAGAAAAACATAATACAATATTTTCGAGGTGGATTATTTATGAAGAAAAAACTTGGAAATATATTGATTTTTGTGCTGATTATTGGACTCACGATTGGATATGGAATTTATAAAGATAGTCAATCTACAGTCACAGTCAATAAAATTTATACGATGGAGTTTCAAGAACAAGCATTATCGGATTTAGAAAATGAAAAAGGAAATGGGAACTATACACTTCAAAATATATTTATGAAATACAATCCTTTTTCAACCAATACACAATCGATGTATGTTTATTTTAATACATCCAAAGTGGCTAAAATTACATATACAGTGAGTTGCAGCGATTACACGGATTTTACAGCTACGGCTTATCAGGCTAAAGAATATCAAAAGGAACATGAGTTTCAATTGATTGGTTTGATTCCAAATTGTACAAATACAATCACAATTACAGCCACCTATAAGGATGGAACAAGTCAAAGTGTAAGTACAAACTATACAATGGGATCACTTTTAGGTGATGAAGATATACAACTTAAACAAGTGTCTGGTTCTAAACAAGATTTAGGCAATGCTTTATATACACTATTAGGAAATGATGCGGATGATCAAGACTTTGTCTATGTGTATGATACAAATGGCGTTTTGCGTGGGGAAATTCCAATTATTGGATATCGTTCTCATCGTATGTTGATGCAAAATCAAATCTTATATATGAGTGTATCTACACATAGAATGGCTGCCATCAATCATTTAGGTATGATTGAACACATTTATAATTTGGGTAATTATATGGTTCATCACGATTATCAATTTGATCAGGATGGAAATTTGATTTTATTAGCTACAAATGAGGAAAAGAATAGTGTAGAAGATTGTATTATTAAATTGGATGTAGATAGCGAAGAAGTAAGTGAAGTATTAGATTTAGAAGATTTGTTTAAAAGCTACAAAGAGAGTACGGATCATAAAGAAGGTTCAAAATGGGATTGGCTGCATATCAATACACTTCAATACTTAAGTGATGATAGTGTTATTCTTTCTTCTCGAGAAACAAGTTCGATCTTTAAAATTAATGATATAAGCACAAATCCAAGTATTGGCTATATCATAGGCAATGAAGATTTCTGGAAAGATACAGACTATACAAAGTATTTATATACAAAAGTAGGGGACTTCTTGACGAGTGGAGGACAACATACCGTAACATATATGGAAGATGATGCATTAGAATCTGGTCAATATTATCTATACATGTTTGATAATAATTTTGGATATTCTAAGACAAGAAAAGATTATGATTGGACTGTCAATGATGGAATTCAAACAAGTATTACAGAAGGCACGACATCCTATTACTATCAATATTTAGTGGATGAAAATGAAGGGACATATACATTGGCCAATTCATTTGAAGTTCCGTTTAGCGCCTATGTATCGAGTGCACAAAATTTAGGTGATCATATTGTCGTAAATTCAGGAATTGCAGGACTATTATCCATTTACGATACGGATGGAAATCTTGAACAACAGTTCAGTATAAAGAAAAATGATCGTTTTATTTATCGAATTTATTTTTATGACTATAAAGGATATTATTTTAGTTAGAGAGTAATTCTCTAACTTTTTTTAAGCAAATTTTAAGTGTTGTTTAGTATGTTTATGGTATGACATATAAAGAATTTTATGGATCTGACTATGATACGTTTAAAAATGTTTTGGATAAGGTTTTAAATACAATTCATTCGAGTGTATTAGCTTGTATACAATATACGACTTCTAGAATTAAGTCATCAGAAAGTGTTATGAAAAAGATAGGCAATGAATATTCTTTGCTTCATGATATTATTGGAGTTCGCATCATTTGTTCGTTTGTGGATGAAATCTATGAAGTAAAGGATTGGATTCATTCATGCTTTAAAGTGGTGGAAGTAAGAGACTATTTAAGCCAACCCAAACCCAGTGGGTATCGCAGTCTACATGTGATTTGTGAAGTGGATGGATGTTTAGTTGAAATCCAAGTACGAACGATTGCATTAGATTTTTGGGCAAATCTAGAACATCAAATTCATTATAAGAAACATATTGAAGATGAAGATTTGATATGTAGTGAATTAAAACGATGTGCCGATGAAATTGCTTCTTTAGACTTATCATTTCAGACAATCAAAGATAGAGTCGAGGGATAATATGCGATTATTGGTAGCGGATGATGAAGTGAATTTGGCTAAAGCACTACAAGCCGTCTTAGAAGATGCGGGCTATAATTGCGATGTGTGTTTTGATGGGAATAGTGCCATTCGTTTGATTTTCCAAGAAATTTATGATGGATTGATTTTGGATATTATGATGCTTGAAAAGAATGGTTATGAAGTGCTAAATCAGATTTGTAAACAAAAAAATGATATTCTGGTATTACTTTTAAGTGCGTTAAATGAAGTGGATAATAAAGTTACAGGTTTTGATTTTGGTGCCAACGATTATCTATCCAAACCCTTTTCGACAAAGGAATTGATTGCAAGAGTCAAAGTGATGTTAAAAGAAAATGTGATAGACGATTCTTATTTACAATATCAAGATATTCTATTGAATAAGAAAGAAGAAACACTTGCGTGTAAGAATACAAAATATCAATTGACTAAGTTGGAATGTAGTATTCTTTCTTTATTGATTCGAAGTGAATCGAATCGAGTAGCTGTTTGGCTTGTGATTGAAAAAGTTTGGAACAATTGTGTAGATGTGAATCAGAATACGGTTTCACTTCATATATCCTATTTAAATCGAAAGTTATCGGCATTGCAATCTTGTGTATCTATAAAAATGAGTAAAGAAAATATAGAACTGTGTGTTAATATATAAAAAAAGAAGAAAGGGCGTGCACTATGAATATATTAGTTGTGGATGATGAAAAAAACATTGCGTATGCGATTGCACAAATTTTAGAAGAACAAAAATGGCAAGTAACTATGGCTTATGATGGACAAGAAGGTTTAGATTTAGCCCTTAGTGGATATTATGATGTAGCTATTTTAGATATTATGCTCCCTGTTATGAATGGTTTTGAGATTGTACAGAAAATGCGTGCCAATAAGATTGAAACTCCAACTTTGTTGTTGTCGGCATTGGATGAAATTCCAGATAAAGTGAAAGGCCTAAATGTAGGGGCCGATGATTATATGACTAAACCATTTTCGGCTGCAGAACTTGTTGCTCGAATTAATGCACTGACAAGACGTAAAGGAGAAGTCATTGTACATGAATTGAAGTATGATGATTTAGCGTTACAACTTGATACTTGTGAGTTGTATTGTGCAAGTCAACATATTCATTTAGGATATAAAGAATTTGAAATCATGAAACATTTAATGTCACATCCTGAAATGATTACTTCTAAAGATGATTTAATTGTTTCGGTATGGGGTAGTGAAAGTGATGCGATGGACAATAATGTAGAGGTTTATATCTCTTTTTTAAGAAAGAAACTAAAATTTTTAAAAAGCAAAGTTTCAATTAAGGTGATTCGAAAAGTTGGATATCGACTAGAGGTTTGTGATGCTTAAAAAACTACAGACTAAATTCATTTTGATTTTAATGTCCTTTGTCAGTGTGATTTTACTATCTGTATTTGGTATAGTTTGTTGCTCAAACTATATTCATGATAAAAAGGATGTTGAGCGAAGTTTAGAAATGGCTTTACGATTAAAGGATAAAGATTTTTCGATTTCATTTGGAAACAGTCGAAATTTTAATGGGAATTCCTTCGTGATTTATACGGATTCAAATTATGAATATATGATCACAAGCCGTTCAGTATGGAATATTTATGCAGAAGATGCGCAAAGCTTAATTGAGAGTGTAAAAAATAAAGACGATATCGGAATTTTGAAAAGACAAGGGTTTGCGTATAAAAAAGAAAAAATTACCAACTATCAAGTGGATGAAAACACAATTATTCCTTCAGGTTATGCCGTAGCCTTTGTGGATGTATCTCATATGCAGTCTTCTTTTCAAAGAATGTTGATTATATCTATTCAAATTGGATCGAGTGTATTACTGGTATTCTTTATACTAAGTTGTATTTTAAGTAAATGGGCACTAAAACCAGTCGAACAGGCATGGGATAAACAGAAACAATTTGTGGCCGATGCCAGTCATGAATTAAAAACGCCATTAACGGTTATTTTAGCGGATAGTGATGTATTAACCAATCATTCGACAGAAACCATTTCTTCACAAAAACAATGGATAGAATCGATTCAAAGCGAAGCGAACCGCATGCGAAAACTTGTAGAGGATATGCTGTTTCTTGCCAAGAATGATGCGAATCGAATTGAAATTTCAATGCAGAATTGTTCGCTTAGTGATATATGTTTTCATTGTGTTTTACCGTTTGAATCCATTGCGTTTGAAAAAGGTATTGATTTAATCGATGAAGTGGAAGAGAATATAGAGGTACATGGTAATGAGTCACAGTTAAGACAATTGATATTAATTTTCTTGGACAATGCGATCAAATATACACCTTCAGGCGGAAAGATTTATTTTAAATTATGTAAGATACAAAATAAACCCGTCATTACAATTCGTAATACAGATAGCTACATTCCACCAGAAGATTTAAAACATGTATTTGAACGCTTCTATCGTGTTGATAAGTCAAGAAAGTATCAAGGGGGAGCCGGTTTAGGCTTATCCATCGCAAGTCAAATTGCGCAAAGTCATAAAATCAAATTAAATGTGACAAGTGATGAAAAACAAGGTACAGAATTTACTTTGAATTTCTAGGAGGATAATTATGTTTCAAAAAAGAGTCGATCAAGTGATCGCAAAAATGAAGGCGGATGGGCTTAAACAAATCTTAGTTAGTGAACCATGCAGCATTTATTATTTAACAGGTGTTGATGTAGGTCCAGGAGAAAGATTGTTTGCGCTATACTTGAATGATGAAGGAAGAAAAGTATTATTTTTAAATACATTATTTACGGTTGAACAAAAGGATTGTGAAGAAATTTGGTTTAGTGATACAGACGATTCCACTTCACTTTTAGCTAGTGTTATTAATTCCAGTGAAACGCTAGGTGTTGATAAAGATTGGACAGCACGTTTCTTGATTCCTTTAATGGAAAAGTGCGAAGGATTAAAAGTTGTTCTTGGATCAAAATATGTAGATGATACTCGTGCCATTAAGGATGAAAAAGAAATTGAATGTATGATTGAAAACTCACAGATCAATGATGTTGTGATGGAACGTACAAGAGATTTTATTGAAGAAGGTATGACTGAAAAACAAGTGGAAGCTTTTATTCTTGAACAATATAAATTGCTAGGATGTCAAGACGTATCATTCTCACCTATTTGTTCTTTTGGAGCTAATGGTGCAGATCCTCACCATATGCCAGATGATTCTGTGTTAAATGCAGGTGAGAGTATTGTCATTGATATTGGGGGAAGAAAAGATCGTTATTGTTCGGATATGACACGTACTTATTTCTGTAAAGAAGCAAGTGACGAATATAAAAAGATTCATGATATTGTACGTGTTGCCAATGAAAAAGCGGAAGAAATTATTCGTCCAGGCGTTCGTCTATGCGATATCGATTTAACGGCTCGTAATTATATTTCTAGCTTTGGTTATGGCGAATACTTTACACATCGCCTAGGACATTTCATTGGTCAAACGGATCATGAATTTGGGGATGTAAGTTCAACCAATACAGAAACTGTAAAACCAGGCATGATTTTCTCGATTGAACCAGGTATCTACTTACCAGAAAAGATGGGTGTTCGTGTTGAAGACTTAGTACTTGTTACTGAAGATGGTTGTATTGTATTAAATAAACTAGATAAAAAATATGCGATGATTGGTTAATAATCATCGCATTTTACTATTTACCTAAACAGAATTTAGAAAATAATGTATCCAACAAGTCTTCTCTATGAACTTCACCTAAGATTTCTTTCAAATGATCATGAGCAGCCTGAATGTCAATCTCAATTAAATCAGGTTCTACCATCATATCCATGGCTTCTTTGGCACGTAACATATCTTCTTTGGCTTGATTCAATAAACCAATTTGACGCTCATTTGAAAGTAGTGGATCTTCCTTTAATAAATCTTCATGATACAAGTTTTCCAAGGCATCAATTAAAGGTTGAATCTCTTTATTGGCAGCTGAAATCCAAATGCCATCTTTATCAGCTTCAGTTTTATCTAACTTATTATAGATAATTAAACGCATCTTATCTTTTGTCAGTTCTAATAATTGTTTATCTTCTTCATCCCACTCTTTTGAACCATCGAAAACTAAAAGAACCAATTTGGCATCTTTTAATCTTTCCTGACTTTTTTCAATGCCAATCTGTTCAATCTTATCCCTGGATTCATGAATACCAGCTGTATCAATTAAATTCAATTGTACACTGCCAATATGAATTTGCCCCTCCACCAAGTCTCTTGTGGTCCCCGCAATATCTGTAACGATGGCTTTATCTTCTTCAAGAAGTGCGTTTAATAAGCTGGATTTACCAACATTTGGCTTACCCACAATAATGGTATCAATACCTTTTTTTAACATTTGCCCCGTCTGTACACGAGCAAGAATACGATCGATCTTGGTTAACCATTCGTTAGTTTTTGGAAGTAAATCATTCGTCGTTAATTGTTCTACATCTTCATATTCAGGATAATCAATATTCACTTCGATCTGCGCAATGATATCCATTAAATCATCAATCAAAGGCTGTAGTAGCTTTTTTACACTTCCTTTAATTCCATGAATGGCCATACTCGCTGCGGTATTGTTGCTTGCTTCAATCATATCTTGAACGGCTTCCGCCTGCGATAAATCAATTCTTCCATGATAGAAGGCACGTTGCGTAAATTCTCCCGGTTTTGCCAGATCTGCTCCAGCACTTAATACCATCGATAAGATTTTACGAGTAATAAAAGTACCACCATGACAATTGATTTCGACAATGTCTTCGCGTGTATATGTTTTTGGAGCTCTAAAGATAGAAATTAAAACTTCATCAACAGGATTTTTATCGGTATCTATAATAAAACCATAATGAACGGTATGACTTTTCGCATTTATGATATTACGGTCAAATATTTTTTGCGTGATTTCAATAGCCTTGTCACCACTTAAACGAATGATGGAAATGGCACCATCCTGCAAAGAAGTGGAGATGGCTGCAATTGTATTTTCAAACATTGTTAACATCCTTTCTTTCTTAGTGTATTTTATCATAAAAGATGTATAATGTCTTAGACAGAGGTGTAAACATGAAAGAATATACTAAAAATCAAGTACACGAAGTAGCGTGTGCATTTAATGAACATAAAATTATTGCTCTTCCTACAGATACAGTATATGGAGTTGGAGTAAAATATGGGAATTTAGAAGATTTAGAACGATTGAAACGCGCAAAACATCGTCCAGAAACGAAACCAATCCCAATGATGGTTTCAAATGTAGAACAAATGAAGCAAGTTGCGTTAGTGGATGAAAGAATTGAAAAGATTGCGGCTAAGTTTTTACCGGGTGCATTGACGCTCGTTGTGAATGTAAAGGACAGTGTTGATTCAGTATACACAAATGGCTTAAGTACAATTGCGATTCGTATTCCAGATGAAAAATTTATATTAGATGTGATTGATGAGTTGAATTGTCCAATCTTGGTCACAAGTGCCAATCAGTCTGGAGAAAAAACAGCACTTACAAGTGATGATGTGTATGAACAGCTTCCAAAAATTGATGGTATTGTACTTGGAACGTGTAAAGCGTTACAGGCAAGTACGATTGTTGACTGTACAAAAGAAAAGTTACAAATCTTAAGACCTGGACCTATTTCTTTAGAAGAACTAGAATCCGTATTATAGAAAAAAACACCCAGAACCTATGTTGTAGGGCATAGGCCAGGGTGCATACGAACACATCTAGAAGTAGTATGCTTCTAGCAGTTCATCTAGTATGTTACTCTGAATTGGATAAGATTCAATGTTTTGGGTTTAAATTTAAACATATGTTAAAACTTGTCAAAATGAGGGGTGTTGATTATAATACTATGTATGACAGAAGAAGAAATGATTAGACAAATTGCCGAGCCTATACTTAAACAATTGGAAAAAATCGAAAAGGAACTTGGAAACCATCGGATGCCGCAGCTTCCGCAAATTAAATTTGTGAAGGAATCTGAAATGGGAGATGGTCCTTTTATGATAGGTGACATTGAGGTTACAGATGAGCTTTTAGAAAAAGTGGAAGCCTATATCCAAGAAGAGATTGAAATGATGCATAAGCCAACTGTACTACATTAAAAAGCCACAAATTTAAAAAAACACTTGCATTTTATTTTATGTTAGTGTATTATAAGTGAGCGCGTTGGAAATGCGGGTGTGGCGAAATTGGCAGACGCACCAGACTTAGGATCTGGCGCCTTCGGCGTGGGGGTTCGAGTCCCTTCACCCGCACCACTTGTAAATTTAGACAATTACTTCGGTAGTTGTCTTTTTTTGTTTTATGTTATAATTTTTCTATGAATGTTTGTGTATATTATGAGAAAATAAATGAAGATTCCATTCGTATCAATCGAGTGTATTCATTAAGTCCCAAGATAGAAATACCAGAATCCATTGATGGATATGTTGTTCATGAAATTGGAAATTATTGTTTTTCTTCAAAAAAAGTCGATTTATCGAAAGCTATTTTAAGTTGTGACATTCCTTCGAATTATCATGAATGTAGTGGGGTTGATGTAGAAAGTGTTAAGTTTCCGAGTACTTTAAAAAAACTTGGGAATTATGCGTTCTACAATTGTCGGAAGCTAAAAGAAATATATTTACCTTTTTCTTTAATGAGTATAGGTAGCGATGTGTTTATGAATTGTTTAAGACTCAATCATATTTATTATGATTGTTCAATTTTTGATGTTACTTTCCTGAAACAAATCTTAACGCAAATCACATGGGATGTAGAAGTTCACTTTTTAGATAGTTCTATATTCTATCCAGAATACAATGGGGGTTATGATGAAGTGGGCCCTGCTCATATCTTTGCCCTGAATATTGAAGGGGAAGGTTTTCGTATGCGTCAATGTTTTAAAGAGGGGAAAATCGATTTTGACGGATATGATGCTTGTTTTGAAAAGCTATGCGCTGAAGAAAGTGAATCTTGCATCTTTCATGTAGCGATTCTTCGCTTTATGATGGGATCTGAACAATACATTCCTTATTTAAGGGCACATGATTTGACTTCTTATTTACATGTATATAAAGATATATGTGCTATGGTAGAAAAATTGTTAAAAAAAGAATGTCTTGGTCAATCCGATCTAGATCGATTGATTTTTATGGAAAAGGATTTAGAAACTCGTACTCTATTGATGGAATTAAAGAATAAGATGTTTAAATCATCATCGACATATTCTTTTGAGGATTTTTAATGCGACAAAGTGAATGGGAAAAGGAAAAGGCGATTCATATCTTAGAATTAGTTCGATCCGAACTCTATATGGATATGCCACATTTTTTAACAGCTTTAAATACGTTGGTGTTGAAGGAAGATGAGCGTGTAGCTATATGTGCGACAAATGGCGTGTATTTTTACTATAATCCATTAAAGATTATTGATTTATTTCAGAAGAATGCAGTGTTTTTAAATCGTAGTTTTTTACATAGTGTTCTGCATTGTTTATATAGTCATATTTGGCTTAAAAAAAATCGTGTTGAATTTATTTGGAATGTAGCTTGCGATATTATCGTGGAGTATACATTGGATTCGATGCATAAAAAAAGCGTTTCGCGAATCTTGTCATATGTTCGAAAAGATGTATATCGTGAAATTGAAAGTTTAGATGGGCTGAGTTGCATTACAGTTTATGAATGGCTTTGTACACGTGGTGATATTCAAGATTTATATTATGAATTTGTGGTGGATGATCATGCTGCATGGCCTAAAGAGCAGGATGAGAACGTACCTCAATCTTCTACTGTTCAAAAAAAGTGGCAAAGTGTTGCCAAACAAACATTGTTTGATCATAAACAAAAAGGGAAGGATAATGAGGATGGGGATGCCTTTCTTGTGTCGAGTTTACAGGCAAAGAAATCGAAATACTCTTTTTCACAGTTTTTAAAACGATTTAGTATTGTGAAAGAAGAAATGCAAATAGATTTGGATGAATTTGATTTGTCCTATTACACATATGGAATGTCGATCTATAAGAACATGCCATTGATTGAGCCTTTAGAGACAAAAGAAGTCAAAAAAATCTATGAGTTTGTGATTGTACTCGATACGAGTTATTCTATTGATGAAAATCTTGCGAAGCGTTTTATATCCAATACATATAGTATTTTAAGCACTTCAAATATGTTTTATAAATCGTGCAAGGTGCATATTATTCAATGTGATGACAGAATCCGCAAAGACGATGTTATCTCAAATCAAAATGAGATGGATCAATTATTGAATTCATTTACTCTAGTGGGTAAAGGCAATACCGATTTTAGACCGGTATTTAGCTATGTGAATGATTTGATAGATCAAAAAGTTTTTCAAAATCTTTGTGGCCTGCTTTATTTTACCGATGGCAAGGGAATCTATCCCAAAAAGAGTCCGGCCTATAAAACAGCCTTTATTTATTTAGAGGATTATGATCAAAGTAAAGTGCCTTCATGGGCAATTCAATATAGATTGGAAGAAAAGTTATGAATATATTACAGGCAAAAAATGAAATAAAAAATACTGTACAGGCATATTTATCGAAGAATTCGTTTGGTGAATATGAGATTGAAGCGAAGAATCAACGACCTTTATTGTTGATTGGTCCTCCTGGTATTGGTAAAACACAGATTATGGAACAAATCGCAAAGGAATGTCAAATTGGACTTGTCAGCTATACAATTACGCATCATACACGTCAAAGTGCTGTGGGCCTTCCTTTTATTCAAGAAAAGGAATTTCAAGGAAAGACATACTCGATTACGGAATACACAATGAGTGAGATCATTGCGAGTGTTTATTCAAAAATGGAAGATACAGGATTAAAAGAGGGTATCTTATTTATTGATGAAATCAATTGTGTATCGGAAACATTAGCACCTACTATGTTGCAGTTTCTACAGAATAAAACCTTTGGAAATCAGAAGGTTCCTTGTGGCTGGATCATTGTAGCAGCAGGAAATCCGAGTGAATATAATAAATCGGTTCGTGATTTTGATGTCGTGACAATGGATCGTATTCGTTATATTCATGTTGAAACGGATTACTATGTATGGAAAGAGTATGCGATTTCAAAACATATACATCCGATGATCTTAAGCTATTTGGAATTAAAGCCCAATCATTTCTATACTGTTTCAACAAGTGTAGATGGTATGGAATTTGTGACGGCAAGAGGCTGGGAAGATCTATCTTATTTACTCTATACCTATGAAAAGATGCATCTAGAAATCTCTCAAGATACGATTTATGAATATCTGCATCATGAAGATATTGCCGAAGATGTTTTCGCCTATTATTTGGTGTATAAAAAATATCAGGATGATTATGGCATTGATGATATCTTAAACGGAAATGTATCGAGTACAATCTACGCTCGATTGTTTAATGCCGATTTTGATGAAAGAGTCTCTGTTGTTAATTTGGTGATGGATGGTTTACTACGACAAGTGAATTTATATTCTTTTGAAAAACATTGTACAGATCTTTGGTTTAGTTTCTTGAAAGAATATCGCAAAGATATGGATTCTTCTTATTTGGACCATACAAAGGTATTTATGGCAAATTATCGTGATAAATTGCAGGCAGAATTATTAAGTATTTCACAAAAACATGAACATGAATTTGTGTTAAATAACATACAAAAAGTAATGGTGGATGAAAGTTTAGATCCAAAGTCACGTTTTGATTCTTGTACAAAGCCTTTCTTTGAACAAAAGGAAAAAATGGAAAAGTTGGATAGTCAATTGAAGCTGGAGATTGAAAATGCGTTTGAATTTATGGAAAGTGCATTTAAGGATGGTCAGGAAATGACAATATTTGTGACCAATCTAACAATGTCAGCTGAAATGGCTTTATATTTAAGTTCACATACGATTGATGTATATGAAAAGTACAAACAAGTCTTGTTGATAGGAACACAAAAGGCAAGATTATTGGATGAGTTAGCGCATTAAAAGGAGAAGAGTATGGATTATTCAGACTTGAAATATGATATGGAAGAATTTGAATCGGACCAAGATAAAAAACTTCCACACCCCCCATTGGTAAAGGATGCAATGCGAACGGAATCGATAGAACTTCCTAAAAATTTTGATGCGTTATCCATTTGTTCTAACTTTTTAAATATCATAAATACACGCCATAGTAGTCGTGTATATACGCAAGAACCTATGTCTTTGTTGGAACTATCTTATATGTTGTGGACTTGCCAAGGTGTGAAACAAATTCGTGGGAAGAAATATGCGACCTTGCGTACTGTACCTTCTGGAGGAGCTAGACATGGTTTTGAATTGTATTTTGTATGTCAAAATGTAGAAGGGTTAATCTCTGGAACCTATCATTATTTGCCTATGGAACATCGTATTGAGTTTTTAAATCCAATTGAAAAGATAAGTGATGTTTTGGCATCTTCCTTATGTGATCAATTATGGGCCTTAAAAGCCAATGTGATTTTCTATTTCAGCTATATTCCATATCGTACCGAATGGCGCTATGGATATCTTGCGCATCGAATAGCTTTAGTGGATTTAGGCCATGTTGGAGAAAATATATATTTGGCAAGCACAAGTATTGGTTTAGGAACTTGTGGAATTGGAGCGTGTGTGACAAGGATTTGTGATGAAATGTTTGAATTGGAAGGCGAAAATGAATTCATTATTTATGCGCAGCCGATTGGGAAGGTGAATAAAGAGGATTTTGTGGAAGAAAAATCTTTTTATGAATTTGTTGAAAAAGAAGGCTTATAATGTGTTAAAATAGATTCGAACTAAGGAAAATATATTATGAGTAAAAATGATAAGAATATAGATGCTTATTCAAAAGCACTTTTAGATAAAAAAACAGAATATAACGATGAATTAAAAAAGCCTAAAGTGGTTCATCAGATGTCTGAAGCAGAAAGAAGACAGGCTGAAAAGACAATGTCTTCAGCTTTAGATATGCTTCGTAAAGAGCGTGGTCAAAAAACAATTGAGGAAGAAGAACAGTTTTATCAGGAGCATGAAGATGATTTAAAAGACATGGATGATGATTTTACAACTTCTTCGATTGAAAAGGAACAATCCAATGAGGCATTAGATCTTGTGCATGCGATGTTAAAGAATATGTCAAATGAGGGTGACGAAAATGAAGAGGTAGTTATCCAAAAGGAAAAGAATCCAAACGAAAAGAAAGAAAAAAAGGAACATAAACCAAAAGAAAAGAAGTCTAAGAATAAACAAGTCAAAGAAAAGAAACCGTTGAAGAAGATTACAAAAATTGTGTTATGCGTAATCTTAGTAGGCTTGGTTGCCTTAGGTGGATATGCATATAAGGTTTTGGTGTATGATCCACAAAATATTGTTTCTGAAACGCAACAAAAAACATATGATAAATTAGTGTCTTATGCGGATGAGTATGGAGATAATATGATGTCAGATGCTGAGAAATTAGAGCTTCTAGATTTGGATAAAGATTATCAAAAGCTTTTGGATAAACAAAAGACTTCAATCAATGAATATTTTAAAGAACAGACTGGCAAAACATATAAGGCTTTGTTGAAAGATATGAAGCAGCTTCATCATGATAAAGAAGAAGTTAAACTTCCTGCTTATCAACAAATTGTTGGTTTATTAAATGGTTGGGAATCAAAATCGGATGAAGAAAAGATGGCTGTAGCCGATATGCAGTCTACATATAGTTCATTATCTAAAAATTTAAAAGATGAAGTGGATACTTTATCAAAATCAAAGACAGGCAAAGACTTTATTGATCTATGTAAAGAACAGGGTGAATTAAAGGCGGCTGCCGAGGAAAAGGCTCGTCAGGAAGAAGAAGCTAAAAAAGCAGAGAATGAAAAGAAGGTTAAAGAATATCAAACAAGCTTGAATAGTTTGCAGCAAGACTACAATACGTATGCACAATATGCACAGAGTCTAGAGTCTGATTTGGCATATGCGCAACAAAATGGAGAAGATACTGCAGATATTCAATCTCAGATTGATACAAATAATCAGATGTTGTCTTCTTTGCAGCAACAAATTACATATTATCAACAACAGATTTCTGCTTTACAATCTTAAAAAATAAGACTATTCTAATAGGGTAGTCTTTATGCCGACTTAGCACAGTGGTAGTGCAACGCACTCGTAACGCGTAGGTCATTGGTTCAAATCCGATAGTCGGCACCATGTTTTGAAATTAAGCTGGTTCAACCAGCTTATTTTTTTGAAGGGAGAATCTATGAATTTAGATGAAAAAATGATTTTATTGGCAACTGCCTTTCTGTTTTTGCCCTATCAAATCGCAAGTGTAGGAATCGCATGCGTTTTAATACAAGCATTATGCCGACATAAAATGGTGGATGCCATAAAGAATCAAACGGGCGCAATTCTCTTTTACAGCTTTAACGTATTGGAATTTATAGTTTCCATCTTCCATTCGAACTGGACAGGTTTTGGCAATACATGGTTATTTGTGTTGATTGGTTTATATGGAGCCTATTATCGTAGAAGTATCACAAAAAGTACATTTGAAAAGATGTGTGATCTTATTATTATTTTGTCGGTATTTGCGGCTATCTACGGTTTGTATCAGTTTAATCAGATTTCCCTTGCGAATGGACGAACATTTTTAGAATTTCATATCTTCAATTCACCAAAACGAAGAATTACTTCGACATTTATGAATGCGAATATCTATGCGATGGTCATTGATTTTGTATGCGTGATGTGTATGTATCGTTTTGTGAAAAACGACAATATTCTTTGTAAGATTTGTTATTTTATAATTGCACTGTTTAATTTCTTTGTTCTATATTTAACGGGATCTAGAACGGCATTATTACCATTTGTGGTGATTTTTCCTATCTTTCTTTATTGTGTGCGATGGAAAAAACTGTTTATCACATCCATTGTATTCGAACTTGGTATATGTGGTTTAGTATTTTTAAAACCAACATTGATTCCAAGAATCAGTGATATGTCAACTTTTGCCTCTCGTATTAAGATTTGGAAGACAGCATTTATGTGTATTTCAATGTATCCATTCTTTGGATGGGGTCCGCAGACATATCAGAAGTTTTATCCATTAGTACATGGTCATAAGGCACCTCATGCCCATAATATTTATATTGATTCCATTTTGTCGTATGGAGTTGTTGGAACAGTAGTGCTTTTGGCATATACATTTGTGCTAAATAAGGAAATCTTTACTTCGAATACAAGAAAAGAAAATCCTGCACTATTTGGCATGATGATGTGTTTTATTGCGATTGTGTTGATATATGGATTGTTGGATTGTACATTAAATATTGTCACAACAGGAACTTTATGTTTTATCATTTTAAATAGTGCTTGCATGTACTTAGAAAAATAAATACAATAATTTTAGAAGACAGACAGTAGAAGGAGTTTTATGAAATGTATATCACTTTTTGTCTGTTTTTTTATTGGTTTACAATCGATGATTGTGCCAAGTTATGAAGTTTTAATTTCAAATATAGAATCCAAAGTCGATACAATTCATGAAGATAGGGCTAGTTTTTTATCTTTAAAATGTAGGGATATTGCGATGGATGTTACATCTAAAAAAACGGATTTACGGATTGAAATGGATAAACAAGAAAAGTTTGTGGATGAACTTGAACGTAGGTATAAACAAAAAAAGAATTATTATGAATTGAAAAAAATGGAATATGGCTTGGAATTACAAGCGATTCAAAGAAACAACTCTATCTTGTATCCATATAAGATTCAAAAGAATATGACGTTGTACTTTGATGAATATAGAAATGTTGAATTAGAATATTTGAAATATAAAAAACAGTTCGATAAGAATAAAAATACGTTATTGTTATATGATGAATATCTTGAAAGATTATCGAATTGTCAAAGTCGTTTATTAAAACGATTTTCACATTTAGCACAAATCAATGAATCTGGGCAACATAATGAAGATTCTATGATTTCAGGAACTGAGCATTTGCCTGATTTTGGTGGTTATGAATCGTGGCAACAAAATGGTATGTCTTGTTTGGTGGATGGAAATTATGAAATTGATTCATATAGTTCTTTTTGGCAAAATCCGGTTGAAAATGGTACAATCAGTGCTGGATGCTGGTCCTATCCGGATGGAGGTCTTCATTTAGGTTTGGATATCGCAAGTGCCATGTATAGTGATGTGTTAGCGGTTGCCAATGGTATCATATTGTATGCCCATGCACCAGTGGATTCGAACAATGGATATTTAGGAAACTGGTGTGGATGGCCAAATGGTGGTGGAAATACCATTTGTATGGTGGTTGCCGTAAATGATAGACTTTATGCGATTAGTTATGCGCATTTATCCAATGAAATCTATGTGACAAGTGGCCAGCAAGTCAGTCAAGGTACAGTTATAGCGAAAAGTGGGAACAGTGGCAATTCAACGGGGCCTCATACGCATGTAGAGGTATTTGAATTAAAACAGGATCTCAATTCAATCGTAGAATATTTTAGAAACAGCGGTGCTGATTTTTCTTTTGGATGTGGCTATAGTGAGGCTGCAACATGCTCAGGCTATGCTTGTCGCATTGATCCTGAGACCGTTTTGGAGGGTGTATGAGTCAAGAAATGTATTTTTCTCGCATGCAAGAATTATTAAAAGATGAATATAATGCCTATATTGAATCTTTATCGAAACCTTTATATCGTGGTATGCGTATTAATTTAAAGAAGGCAGAATTGAATGAATTTGATTATTTGGATAATCCGAGTCAGTTCTGTAAGGAAAGCTATTATGTAGATAAGCCGTTGGGAAATCATCCTTTCCATATTTGTGGCTGTTTTTATCTGCAAGAACCAAGTGCTTCAAGTGCTGTTGAAATTTTAGATGTACAAGAAGATGATTATGTATTGGATTTATGTGCAGCACCAGGTGGAAAGAGTACGCAGATCGCATCACATTTAAAAAGTGGCTATTTAGTATCAAATGAAATTGATGCGAAGCGTGCCCAGATCCTTTTGTCTAATATTGAGCGTATGGGTGTGAAAAATGTGGCAGTAACTAATACAAGTGTAGATAAGCTTACGAAGGTGTTTGATGCTTGTTTTGACAAGATTTTAGTGGACGCCCCTTGTAGTGGTGAGGGGATGATCAAAAAGCATGATATTGCCCTAAATAATTGGAGCATTGAAAATATTGAACTTTGTGCGACTCGTCAAAAAGAAATATTAGAACATGCCTATTCCATGTTGAAACCGGGCGGTACTTTGGTGTATTCAACCTGTACATATGCTTTAGAAGAAGATGAAGATGTTGTCTTAGATTTTTTAGAAAAACATGAGGATATGGTCTTGATGGATCCTGAAGTTTCGTGGGGAAGAAAAGGGTTAAAAGACTTGAATGTGCGTCGTATCTTTCCGATGGATGGTGGCGAGGGTCATTTCATTGCGAAATTCAAGAAACAATCAGGTGTTGCAGGTAAACTTCCAGTTCTAAAATCAAAAAAAATAGATAATGTGACTCAGAAATTTTTAAAGGAACAATTGAATACATTACCAAACTATTACTATATAGATAAGGATAGAGTATATGGTATGGATGTTCCGTTTGTGGATTTTAAAAAGATAAAAGTATTACGTCAAGGCGTATATTTGGGGGATGTCATTAAGAATCGTTTTGAGCCATGTCATTCTTTTTATATGGTTGCAGATTTTGACTATAAAAGAAAAGTGGATGTAACTCTAGAAGAAATGGACCTTTTTATGCATGGTGAAGTTTTACAAAAGGAATGCGAAAAAGGGTATGTGGCTGTATGTTTTAAGGGACATCCGTTTGGCTTTGGCAAGAGTGATGGAAAACAAATTAAAAACAAGATTCCTAAAGGACTTCGTTTATTGCCAAATTCACGTGTAAATATAGACTAAAAATGCCAGGAAATTTATTCCCGGCATTTTTTTGCGATTTCTTTTGCGACATTAAAATAGTCTTCTAATTGATCGTCACTTGGTGTGTAACATTGATTGATCACATCGTGACATGATTCGATTCCAGATTGTTGCATTCTTGTATCGATTTCTTTGGCAACTTGGTTAAACCATCCGTATGCAGCAAAGGCCAACCCTTTTTTGTTCTTAAATTTACATGGACGAATGTGTTCAAGGAAAGCGGCTACACTTGGTGCCATGACATTGTTGTAGGTTCCAGATCCAATACATACAACTTTGGCATCCATGATTTCGCGCATCACAATACTAGATTTTGTATCCGATAATTGATAGACTTTTACATCCATATCGGCATCGCTGAATCCTTCGGCTAAGCTTTCAGCAATCTGTTGCGTATGTTTCCATACGGATTCATATACAATAACAGCTTTGTTTGCGGCTTTTTGTGTTGCGATATCTTTATATGTTTCAATAATATCTGCAATATAGTCTTTCCAGATAATACCATGTGCCGGCATGATATATTCAATGTCTAAATTCATGCCTAGAATTAGATTTAATTTAGCCTGCACAGGTGTTGTATATGGTAAAACAATATTCGCAAAGTATTCTTTGGCTTGTTTTAAACAATATGCTTTATCCAATCCTTCATCGGTTAGATTAAAGTTTACAATGTGCTGTCCAAAGGCATCGTTTGAGAATACAGTTTTTAACTGTGGACAATATGTCAACATGTTGTCTGGCCAGTGAATCATTTGCATTTCGACAAAGACAAAGTCATATTTTCCTGTGTTGATTGTATCATTTGTCTTTACGACCTGATATGGAACTTGATCAAAGTATTGTTCAATCATATTCTTCTTTCCAGAAATAGATGCGTAAACTTTTGCGTTTGGATATTTGGCATATACTTTTTTAAATCCACCCGAATGATCTGGTTCTGTATGTTGAACAACAATATTGTCAATTTCTCTTCCTTGAAGTACAGATTCAACTCTTTCCAATAGTTCTTCTGTGAATTCTTCTTCAACTGTATCAAAAAGTGTGACTTCATCATCTACAACTAAGTAGGCATTATATGTACAACCTTCATCAATTGGATATAAATCACCATGGAAGTGGCGGTTATTTAAGTCTCTAACCCCAACCCAGTACACGTTATCTATAATTTTTTTAGCTCTTTTCATTTTTGTTCACCTCTTTTTTTTATTGTATAATTATTTAGAGAATATGTCTATTCATTTGCATCTTTTATATTTTTTGAATAAAAATTATAAAAAGTCAACTAAAAAGTGTAAGTGTTTTCTTTTATAAAGAGTATAATAATAGTTAGGAGGAATTGTCGATATGATTATTCAAAGTAAAAGAATTTGGGTCGTAAATACATGGTTGGCAGCCCAAGTTGAAGTAGAAGAAGGAAAGATTGTTAATATCTATCCATATGGCGAAAAAGAAGTGGATGAGGATTATGGAGATAAACGAATTATCCCAGGATTTATCGATGTACACACACATGGTGCTTATGGATTTGATACTAATGATGCGAATGAAGAAGGCCTTCGTAACTGGATGAAAAATATTGTTAAAGAAGGGGTTACAGGTATTCTTCCAACAACAATCACACAGTCTGAAGAAGTTTTGACAAATGCGGTTAAAAATGTTGCGAAAGTTGTTGAAGAAGGGTATGAAGGTGCAGAAATTTTAGGTATTCACTTTGAAGGACCTTATTTGGATCAAGTATATAAGGGAGCACAACCTGAACAGTATTGTGTAAAACCAGATCTTGAACAATTCAAACGTTACTTGGCAGCTTCTAATAATTTAATTAAAATCGTGACTATGGCTTGTGAACACGATGATAACTATGAATTAACTAAATTCTTACGCGCAAATGGAATTGTGTGTAGTCAAGGTCACTCAGGAGCCACTTTTGAACAGGCTCGTTTAGCCATTGCGAATGGTGCAAACTCAATGACTCACGTATTCAATGGTATGACTAAATTCCATCACCGTGAACCAGGATTAGTTGGTGCTGCAATGCGTTATAGAGATGTATATGGTGAAATCATCTGTGATGGAAACCACTCAACTTATGAAGCATTAAACGACTTCTTTACAGCTAAAGGAGCAAACCACTGTATTATGATCACTGACTCATTAATGGTTAAGGGACTACCTGTTGGTACAAAAGTATTGTTTGGTGGAAATGAGATCGAATTATATCCAGATGGAAGTGCACACTTAACAGATACGAAAGGTCTTGCGGGATCTACATTGCATGTCAACGATGGACTTCGTATTTTAGTAGAAAAAGCAATGGTTCCTTGGCAAACAGCTATCAATGCTTGTACATTGAACCCGGCTCGTATGTTGAATGTAGATGATCGTAAAGGATCGATTCAAACTGGAAAAGATGCAGATTTAGTTGTATTAAATGATGACTATTCTGTTGAAATGACATATGTAAAAGGTCAAAAAGCATTCTAATATAATAAAAGCACATTTAATGTGCTTTCAGATTGTTGACAAAAGCCTATACCTTTTCGTAAGGGCATAGGCTTTTTATTGTATATAGGCAATTTTCGAAATGAAATTGTCTTTTTTTGTATATTTTGAAGGATATATAGAAGATTTCGATGGTTTTCTTCTATTTTTTCCTCTCCAAAGGGACATTTTCTTCAGATTATGACACGCAAAAATCAACCAAGCATTCTGTTGGTTTTTCTTCAAGCCTTTTAACCTTGTGAAACGTAGTCCATTGTTTTCTTTACAGTCCGCAAATACTCGTTCAATGGTTTCTTTTCTCTGTGGATAAATTTCTTTCCATTCCATAGTATGACGGATCTCGTCGGCATATTCTCTATACTCTTCCCATAGGTGACGTTCAATAACTTTTGTCATGTTCTTACTCTTTGTACATTTGTTTCTAAGAGGACAATCCTTGCAGTCTTTTGGATCAGATTTATATTGTCTGTATCCATTTCTTGTAGTAGTTGTATACATTAGGATCTTATCATTTGGACATAGATAACAGTCGTATTCTTCATCATAGACATATTCGTATTTTTTAAAGAAATCTTTTTTGGTCATTGGTCTTTTATATGGCATATAAGGAATCTGATCATTTTGTACAATGGCTCTGCATATTGCAGGTGTCATGTATCCGGCATCTAACGAAACATTCTTTATCAGGTATCCATATTTTCCATTGATCAATTCTTCATAGGCATCAAAAAAACTAACACTATCATGTACATTTCCAGGAACTGTTGTAACTGCCAGTACGAACGAATTCTTATCGCAGAAAGTTTGATGCGAGTACGCAAAACATTTCTCCT
>NZ_JACRWH010000010.1:0-46910 GCF_014306155.1 Holdemanella hominis
AATCATGCAATCTAATTTTGCATTGTTTCTGTTAGTCATAGCCATTGTGATATCCTCCATAAACCCTCTATAATTATATCATTTTTGGCATAATAAATGGCAGAAACGTCGACTATTTTGGGTTTATGAAGTACGTTTCTGCCACAGATATTCTATCAGATTTTAAAAAGACTGTCGACAGTCACTTTGTCAACAGTCTGAAAGCACATTTAATGTGCTTTTATTATGTTTTCGTGTTTTATAGTATCATCTAGTTTATTATCGGTGATAATCATGTCAAAATCATCAATATTGGCTATTTTTGACATATACTTCTTATGGAATTTTGTATGGTCTGCCATACAAATTTTTTTATTGGAAGAATCAAGAATCGCTTTTTTAACTAAAGCATCACTCATGCTGGGAATGGATACGCCATAGTCTAAGTCAAGGCCTAATACGGAAATAAAGGCTTTATCGATATAATAGTTTTGAAAGAATTGAATGGTGCTTTCAGATAGAGCTGCCTGAGTTACAGGATTATAGGTGCCTGGAGCCATAATGATTTTCGCCTTGGTATTTCGATCTACATATTGAAGAATCTTCCAGAAATTTGTAAAGATTGTGATTTTTTTATGGTGTATACGTTTAAAGAGCTCAAGGCAGGTTGTACCACAATCCAAATAGATAGAATCTCCATCTTGAATGAGTGTACTAGCATAAATCGCGATTTCTTTTTTATCCGATTGTGACATACCTTCTTTGATTTCAAAGGAAGGTTCAGTTGAACTAGACTCATTGAGTGTGGCTCCTCCATAGCGCTTTGTGGCGAGTCCTTGGTTTTCTAGACTATCTAAATCTCTTCGTATGGTCATTAAGGAAACGGAGTATACTTTTGCGAGTTCACTTACTTGTACGGTTTTATCTTTTTTTAGTTTTTCATAGATTTCATATCTTCTTTGTGTTGTGTTCATAATTCTATTAAAGCACAAAAAGAAACAGAAGGGAACATGTTTATTTGTGTTCTTTTGAAATAAATTGTTTGATGTGAAAAGGTTATTGAATCAAAATTTTTCTGGTGTTAGTATACAGATGAACTTAAGGAGGATCTATTATGGAATTAATTATCGATTCATCAAATATTGAACAAATTAAAGAACTAAATGAGTTATTAACAATTACGGGTGTTACGACAAACCCTACAATATTAACAAAATCGAATAGAGAAGCAATGGATGTAGTAAAAGATCTTTGTGAGGTGTTGAGCGAAGATCAATTGTTGTTTATTCAAACGGTACAGACCTCTTTTGAAGGTATTATGGAAGAGGCAAAAATGATTTCTTCCATTCGTAATAAAAATATGTATGTAAAGATTCCGGTTACACATGAGGGCTTAAGAGCTATTAAAGAATGTAAAAAGTTAGGAATTCACACATTGGCTACTGCCATTTATACAGCGGATCAGGCTTTTTTAGCTGCAATGGATGGAGCTGAATATTTAGCACCTTATACAAATCGAATGTGTAATTATGGAGATGGTGTTCAGAATGTAAAAGACTTGATTGAAATGTTGAGAGTGAATCATATGCCGGCTAAAGTGATTGCGGCAAGCTTTAAAAATACATATCAAGTACATGAATTGATCAAGGCTGGAATTCAAGCTGTAACTGTTCCTTGTGATGTTTTATATCAAATGATTGATCATCCAGGAACAAAGATTGCGGTGGGTGAATTTAGCGTAAATTGGCAAAGAGCTTATAATCGTAATACATTGGAAAAGTAGAGAAATCTACTTTTCTTTTTAAAAAATAATTAGCACTTAAGTGTTGACAGTGCCAAAAATGGTGTTATACTATCATTAGCAATCACAAAGAGTGAGTGCTAAGCGCAAGGAGGTGCTTATTTATGAATATCGATCAAATGTCAGAGCGTTTGCAGAAGATTTTAATGGATGCCATTAATTTGGCAAAATCCAACCAACATCCAAGTGTGGATACTGTGGATATGTTGGAAACGATTTTTAAGGATGATGTATTGGACGGCTTGTTTGAGCGTATCGGCTTGGATAAAGGTCGTGCTTTACAGATGGCTCAACAAGAATCTAATCGTGTCGCAAAGAGCTCAACAAGTAATATAAATTTATCCAATGAAGTGCAGAAGTCGTTTGAAGATGCGCAAAACTGGGCGAGTCAACATGATGAAACTTATCTTTCAGTAGCTAGTGTATTCTTAGCTCTATTGTTTAATCGTTCTTATATTTCTAAAGAATTGGTAAGAACTTTTAACTTGAATAAGGATGCTTGCTACAAAGCTGAATTAGAGCGTCGTAATGGTAAAAAATTTGATACGCCAAATTCAGAAGAGAATGTAGAAGCTTTAAAGAAATATGGTCGTGATCTAGTTCAGGATGTGCGTGATGGTAAGATTGATCCAATTATTGGACGTGATGATGAAATTCGACGTGTTATGCAGATTTTATCTCGTAAGACAAAGAACAACCCTGTTTTGATTGGTGAACCTGGTGTTGGTAAGACAGCTGTTGTTGAAGGGATCGCATGGCGTATTATGAAGGGGGATGTGCCTGAGTCATTAAAAGAGAAACGCTTGATTGAATTGGATATGGGATCTTTGATTGCCGGTGCTAAGTATCGTGGTGAATTTGAGGAGCGTTTAAAATCCATTTTGGATGAAGTTAAAAAATCGGATGGACAAATCATCTTGTTTATTGATGAAATTCATAACTTGGTTGGTGCAGGTAAAACCGAAGGTAGTATGGATGCGGCTAACTTATTAAAGCCAATGTTAGCGCGTGGTGAACTACATTGTATTGGTGCAACAACTTTCAATGAATATCGTAAATATATTGAAAAGGATGCCGCTTTAGAGCGTCGTTTCCAAAAAGTACAAGTTGCTCAGCCAAGTGTAGAGGATACAATCAGTATTTTGCGTGGATTAAAAGATCGTTTTGAAAGTTATCATGGTGTACGTATTTTGGATGAAGCTTTAATTGCGGCAGCTACTATGTCCGATCGTTATATCACGGATCGTTTCTTACCAGATAAGGCAATTGACTTAGTGGATGAGGCTTGTGCTACGTTAAAGGTTGAAATGGAAAGTATGCCTCAAGAGTTGGATGAATTACAGCGTAAGATTTTACAACTTCAAATTGAAAAGACTTCTCTACAAAAAGAAGAAGATAAAAGGGCTATTGAGCGTCGTGAAGAAATTGAAAGTGAATTAGCTTCTTTACAATCAAAGCGTGATGAAATGCATTCTAAGTGGGAAGACGAAAAACATGGCTTGGCTAATGAAAAAGAGGATAAACAACGTTTGGAGAAAGCTCGTTTGGATTTAGAGCAAGCGCGTAATGAAGCTCGTTACGAAGATGCTGCTAAACTTCAATATGGCACGATTCCAGAATTAGAGGCTCGTATTCAAAAAGAGCAGGCAAGTCAAAAAGAGGATGCTTTGATTCAAGAAACGGTCAATGAAGAATTGATTGCGAAAATCGTTTCTAGATGGACAGGCGTTGAAGTGACTCGTTTGGTTGCCTCTGAAAGAGATAAATTATTGAATTTGAAGGAAGAACTTGAAAAACGTGTTGTTGGTCAAAATGAAGCTCTAGAACTTGTAACAGATGCAATCTTGCGTTCTAAAGCACAGATTCAAGATGAGAATCGTCCAATTGGATCGTTCATGTTCTTAGGTCCAACTGGTGTTGGTAAAACGGAGGTTGCCAAGGCTTTGGCTGAACAGTTATTTGACGATGAAAGACATATTGTGCGTATTGATATGAGTGAATACATGGAAAAACACAGTGTGGCACGATTAATTGGTGCACCTCCTGGATATGTAGGATACGATGAGGGAGGTCAATTAACGGAAGCTGTTCGTCGTAATCCATATAGTATTGTCTTGTTTGATGAAATCGAAAAGGCGCATCCAGATGTATTCAATGTGTTACTTCAAATTCTTGATGATGGTCGTATTACAGACTCGAAAGGTGTTACGGTAGATTTTAAGAATACAATTATTATCTTAACATCTAACTTAGGTAGCCAATATGCCTTTGAATCTGGTGATGTACATGATAAATATATGGAAGAAGTAAAGCGTCACTTTAAACCAGAATTCATTAACCGTATCGATGAAATTATTGTGTTCAACGCATTAGATGATTCGGCCTTTATTAAGATTGCCCACAAGTTTGTCGGCTTGCTACAAAAACGTTTGGCTGAACGTGACATTACATTGAATGTAAGTGATGCTGTATACAATCAGATCGCAAAGATGGGGGTAGATCCTGTATATGGTGCTCGTCCTATGAAGCGTTATATCCAAAGAAATCTTGAGACACAGATTGCCAAGGAAATGATTAAGACTGGCGCTATGCAAGGGGATGTAATCCATGTAGATTGTCAAAATGGCGAGTATACATTTGATATTCAAGGAAGATAATGAATTATCTTCCTTTCTTTTCTTATTTAGAGGTATAATAGTTTCAGGAAGTGTGCGCCAGTTCGGTGCCAAATATATAACTGGTGGGAATCCAGTCTGGTAAAACCTAGCAAGTTGCCAGTACCAAGTCCTTGGAGCACCAAAGGCTAACAACGGTGTTTAAGCGTAGGACAGGGAACAGGAACGCCGTAATGCGTAAGCGTGAAGTGATTGAGCTCCGTTAGAATTATCGATTGTGTGGGGTGGTCTACTACTTTCTTGGGTCACCAACAAGGATTAGTCGCTAAAGCGAGACTATGAAAACACACCGGAGTCCTAGAGCACGGCATACCTGATATTGTTATATTTGAAATACCTGGGAGGCCTGGATGGTTCTGTACATGAGACAGTAGGGAGTATCGGTCAATGCAATGATGAGTATGAACGAAGACCATTGAGGAGTCGGATTCGTCTATAGTACCATGGAAAGCAGTAATGACGCTAGAGGGAAGGGACGGACAATAAGTTGCTTTTGCAATCAAAACATAGAAAGCACAGGAGGCAAGTAATCTATGGAAAAAGAGAAAGCAGAAATAGCCAATCTCGTAGCAAGATATGACAGAGTACAGTCGTTAATGAAATATGTAAACAATGACACACTCAAGGAATCCTACAAAAAGCAACCGAAAGGAAAAGCGGTTGGAGTTGACGGGGTAACCAAGGAGCAATATGGAGAAAACATAGACGAAAATATTGAAAATCTGTTAATCAGAATGAAGAAATTTTCTTATAGGCCTTATCCAGTGCGCAGAGCCTTTATACCGAAAGGAAATGGGAAAATGCGCGGACTAGGCATTCCATCATTTGAGGATAAAGTTGTGCAAGGAGTCTTCAAGGAGATTCTAGAGGCAATCTATGAACCCAAATTCAAAGATTTCTCTTTTGGGTTTCGTCCAAACAGGAGTTGTCACGATGCAATACAGAGAGTGAACAAACATATCATGGCTAATAAGGTTAATTACATCTTAGACGCAGATATTAAAGGATTCTTCGACAACATCGACCATGATTGGATGATAAATTTTTTAGAGCATGACATAGCAGACAAGAATTTTATCAGATACATCAAACGATTTCTGATTGGTGGAGTTATGGAAGATGGTAAAACGACTGGCTACAGATTCAGGAAAAGTACAGGGAGGATTAATATCACCAGTACTGGCAAATGTGTATCTACATTATGTACTTGATACATGGTTCGATTATGTAAAGAAACGTGAATTCAGGGGCGAAATGTATATGGTACGCTATGCAGATGATTTTGTATGTCTGTTTCAATACGAGAATGAAGCGCAAAAGTTTTATCAGCTTTTAATAGAGAGACTAAAGAAGTTTGGTCTTGAAATTGCAGAAGATAAAAGCAGAATACTACCCTTTGGCAGATACAAGGGAACAAAGGAATCCTTTGATTTTCTTGGATTTACACATTACAATGCGAAAAGTCATTGGGGCAAATATTGTGTACTGCATAGAACAAGCAAGAAGAAGTTGAAAATGAAAAGAGAAGCCATTAAGAGATGGTTATGGGAACATATGCACGAAAGCATTAAGGATACCATTGAAGCGTTGAATGTGAGATTAACAGGACATTACAGATATTATGGAATTTATGGTAACTATGTCGGTCTACTAAAGTTCTATAAATATGTTCTAGTAGAATTGCGTAAAAGCAAGAGATGCAGAGACCAGACTAACTGGTTAACTTGGAATAAATATATAAATATCCTAAAGATACATCAACTGGAGTGTCCTAAGATATATTTAAATAGTGCTTATTAGGTGAATAATTTGTTGAAGAGCCGTATGCCTTAATAGGGCACGTGCGGTTCTGTGAGGGGCTTTTGAGACTTGAACCTCTCATCGCGAAATTATTTTATATTGATGAAAGGGGTGAAGGTCGAGACAAAGTCTACTCGACGATGTTATGTCTTTAAAAGATTGGATTCAAGAAAGTCATAATATAGTATTTTTTGGTGGTGCTGGTGTGTCTACAGAAAGTAACATTCCAGATTTTCGTAGTGATAATGGATTATATAAAAAGAAGTATCCATATCCGGCTGAGATTATGTTGTCACATAGTTTTTATTTAAGTCATCCTAAAGAATTCTTTGATTTTTATTTTAATCAGATGATTTATCCAGATGCCCAACCTAATAAGGCGCATCATGCTCTTTCAAAGCTTGAAAAAATGGGAAAGCTAAAAGGGATTGTGACACAGAATATTGATGGCTTACATCAGATGGCAGGTTCTAAAAAGGTCTATGAATTGCATGGAAGTGTTTTAAGAAATACTTGTACGCATTGTCAAACAAAATATTCTCTAGAGGATATGATGAAACTAAGAGATAATGAAGGTATTCCTAGATGTAGCAAGTGTGGTGCCATCATTAAGCCAGATGTTGTTTTGTATGAAGAAGGCTTAGATGAATATACATTGTATTCGGCTATTCATGCGATTGAGCAGGCAGATCTTTTAATTGTAGGTGGTACAAGTCTTGTCGTATATCCTGCGGCTGGTTTAATTAACTATTTTCATGGCAAACATTTGGTTTTGATCAATAAAGACAGTACAAATATGGATTCAAAGGCGGATCTTGTTATTCATGATTCGATTGGTAAGGTTTTAGATGATTCACTATGTGAAGTTTATGTGAAATAAACACTAAACTTGAAATTTAGACATAAATAAACTAAAATTTTATCATGTCAGAAAGAAACAAGAAATCTTTTATCCGTGATGGATTATATAACATAGAAAGAACAATGCAGTTAGACCCAGCAGCACATTCAAAATGGGAAGTGTTTTGGTTGTATCCACATATTAAGGCAATTGGTTTACATCGTATTGCTCATTGGTTTTGGGTGCGTAATCATACATTTATTGCGCGTTGGGTAAGTAATCGAGCAAGGCATTGGACAGGAATTGAAATTCACCCTGGTGCTGTGATTGGTCGTGGTTTGATGATTGATCATGGTATCGGAGTTGTGATTGGTGAAACGGCAATTATCGGGGATGATTGTCAGCTTTATCATGGTGTCACACTTGGTGGTACAGGAAAGCAACATGTCAAAAGACATCCAACTTTAGAGGATGGTGTATATATTGGCTGTGGAGCAAAATGTTTAGGAAATATCACTTTGAAAAAGGGATGTCGTGTAGGGGCAAATGCGGTCGTCTTAGAAGATGTTCCTGAAGGGGCAACTGCAGTAGGAATTCCTGCAAGAATTATAGAGAAGAAATAGGTGGTTGTATGTGGAAATATCGTTGTAAATCCCATTTAATAGCTTTAGTTGTAGCTTTTTTAGTTGGACTTTGCTTATGTGCGGTTGTATTTGCGAGTGGTATCGATATGAGTTCGGATATGTTGTCGAGTTCATTAAGTTCTGTACCAGGTGTAGATACAGAATCACTGAAACAGGTTTTAACGTATCTGCAAAATAATATGTGGATCTTATATGTAGGTGATGCCTTATTGATTTCAGGAATCATCAATATCATTTATATTGGACAATATGTAACAGCGCGATTCAACATCAGCCCATGGATCGTTATGTGTTTGATTTTCTTTTTACCTGAATACATGATCTATATTGGTGCCATTTTGGTTGTGCCTGCATTTGTTGTATGTATTTATGGAATGTTAAGTTTGCGCAAAAGCATTTCGAAAGAACGTCGCGAATTTAATTTTACAAGCGACGATGAATTGGTTCGTATATATAAGATTCATCATGAATTGGATGAGTCTTATAAGGATCTCGCAAAGACTTGTCGTAAAAATGTTCGTAAATTAACAGGTATTTATGCGTTAGGCATTGTTGCCTTATTTGCAATTTTAATTGCCGTAAATAATATGATGCTTCTAGCTGTATTATTGATGTTCTACTTATTTGCGTTTAATTTAGTGTTACGTTATCGTGCTGTATCCCTTTTACCAATCACAAAATTATTATATGAAGATTGTAATCCTGAGGCTTGTGCGAGTGCCATTATTTACTATTGCACAAATTCAAAGGGACATACGCGCTTGAGCCAGCATACATTGCTTGCACAATGCTTGATTTATTTAAATGATGCTGAACTTGCTCAAGATGTATTGATCAGTTATCCGCGTAAGGATGCTGCGAGTTCTTTACAATATTGGTCATTGATGTCGTATATTTATTATATGTTGAAGGATGAAGAGGCTTTATCTCGTTGTAAAGAAGAGGCGCAAAATATTCGTCTTCATTATGGACGTGCTGGTGTCATGATTCAAAGTGAAGAAATGGCGGCCATTGAAAATAAGATTCATCTTATGGATGGGGATTTGAATACTTGTAAGAAATATTATTTACAAGGTCTACAAAGAGCGAATTTTCCTTTCCAGCAAGTAGATTCATGTTACTATATTGCTTTGATCTCCTTTGTAGAAGAAGATTATAAATTGGCTCGCTTATATTTTGAAAAAGTACTTGAGCTTGGAAATCGTATGTATTTTGTGAAAAAAGCGAAAAACTACTTAGATAAGATTGAAAAGATCAATCCTGAAACATCCAGTGATGAAGTAGAATATTCGTAGTAAATGAAAAATAGATTTCGCAAAAGCCAGTAATGTGGCCAAACATAAATGTGAACACAAAACTCAATCCAATGTTGATAAAAAACAGGATTGAGTTTTTATTTAAGTGAACCGGAATATAAAGAAACCATTCAAGGATAAAACAGGCTACAAAAAGAATGGAAAGCCATACGTGAAGGTCTTTTAAAAGTGTTATATCGTTATAGGGAATACTACATGAAAGAATCATGCCTAAACAGATTAAGACATGATTTTTTTTATTGTAATTTACGTTATATTTTTCCCATATTTTTTTTGAATAATAATAAAATCCAATTGCCGAACTAAACGCCCATAGAAATAAATATATGGGGTGATGTAGTTGATTTCCTATATACGTCTGATTGTCATAGAAGATGTCAATCCAGCAAAATGGAAGGAAATTCAGGATGGTTTGAATTAAATAAACGTGAATATATGTTATAAATTTCATCATTGTTTCATTTTAGACAAAAAAACTCAAAAAATCAAAAAAATAATGAAAGTTTTCTGGAAAAAGTATTAAAAAAAACGTTTAAGAGTATGGAGGTGATGAGATGTCCGAATGGATTGAACAAGATCACATGGATGACAATCACTTGTATGTTCATTTGAAAAATCCAGAATTACTCGACCTATCCATTTTTGATCGATTATCGAACGATGATTTTTGTCTGCCTTGTATGTTGACAAACGAAAAAACGGCATCGATGGTGTATGCGATAGAAGGCTATATTCCTTTACATGATTTTTTAAGTCAGTATGTGTTTGAAAAAGAAGAAGGCTATATATTCTTGCATCAGTTATTTGAACAAGCCATCGCATCCAATCGCAATAAACCAGTTCTATTTGATCCAGACTACGTATTTGTCTCTAGTTTTGGAGATCGCTTTGCGTTTGTCGTGGTGCCCATTCAAATATCGAACTGGATGTTTCAAAAGGATATGTCAGAAAAATGGGTGGAGTATATCGCAAAAACGATGCAGACTACAACCGCTTTTGAAATTCCTGGATTTTTATTGAAGTTTTTAAAGAGTGCTGAGTTTAGTTTACCCAATCTTGTCTTAGGTCTGGATAATATACGAAATTTATATTATCCGAAAAAGCTATTTTTCTTTAAAAACAAGAGAATGCAGACATTTAAAGTCAAAGAACCCATACAAGCTTTCCATAAAGAGAAGCCTGTTGAATCTGTTTTGGAAGAAAAAACACAGCTTTTACAAGTAAAAGTAGATTTTTATGCCTACCTATTATGCGATCAGGAAAAATATGCATTGTGCAATGAAATCAATCTAGTAGGAAGAGCGATGGTATGTGATGTCCGTATACAGGATGCGAGTATATCTTTAAAACATGCCAAGATCGTATGTGAAAATGATCGGTACTATATACAAGATCTAAAGAGTACGAATAAGACGTATCTGAACGAAAAAGAAGTGAAACGCAAGATGCGATTAAAAGATGGAATGACGATAAGATTTGGTGATGTCGTGTGTGAATTTAAAGAACAATAGATATAAGGTCGTACATACCTATAATGCCAATGTTTATCGTGTTATGGATGAATTTAGTACATGTGTTTATATTTTAAAAATCTGTCCAGATTATGAAACAGAACGATATAAACATCAATTTAAAACAGAGATCAATGTGCTCTCTAACTTAAATTCGATCCATGTCCCTAGTTTGATCACTTGTTTTGAAGAAGACTTTGCACAATGTTTTGTCGAAACGTATATTCCAGGAATCAACGCAAGACAATACTTTCAAAACCATCGTTGTTTATTCAAAAAGTATCGTTTGCTAATTGATGTTTTAAAAGTCTTGCAAGACCTGCATCAGATTGGCTATCTCTATATTGATTTAAAACTTGAAAATATTATTTATTATCAGAACCATTTTTATTTAATTGATTTTAACGCATGTATTGAAAATCACTCACATGTGGCAGTGATGGCTTCAAAATCCAATTGTGCACCTGAATTATTAACATTGAGTGAAAAGGATATTCGTTGTGATATCTATGCACTTGGTTCTTTGATTCAAGAACTTTTCGGCATAAGTATGATGCCCATAGTTCTTTTGTGTCATCAAAAACAAGAGCGAAGAATATCTCGATTATCTACATTTAAGAACTTGATTTTTATACATATCATCATTCGAATCTTGCTTGTACTTTCTATATGTATTCTGTCTGTCTTCAGTACAAGTCCAAAAAGTGTCTTTGATGCGTACTACACCCATCATCAAATTGCCTTATTTGAAAAAGCGTATAAAGAGTCTGATAAACAAGATCGTTTATATACGTGGATCTCTAATGGATGGATCTTGGATGAAGTATATGTCAATGAACAAGCATCTTTATTTTTAATGGAGGAGGCAATAGCAACAAAAGATGCTACTTTGATTCGATATGTATATGATCGTGTTTCTTTAAATAAATGGCCAGAGCTTCAAGCACTTGTGCTGGTGTATTTAAATCCGGATGCCGCACATATTGATACGTGTGTTAAGCTGGTTAATTCAAATAACTTGCTTCTAAAAGATAAATTGAACGTGTTAAATCAATGTCTTCAGTTTGGTCTACATAAAGAAATCAAAATTTCGATTCAACCGATTAAAGACTGGATTGAAAGTATAAGTCCAGAGACATTAAAAACGTATCAAGCCGAATTTGAAAATCTAGGATGTAATTACTTGGAATATGTACTTTTATTACGAAATAAGGAGAGTGAAAATATGGAAATTCCAGTGGTTTTTATTGACAATTTAAAAAGTGAAAGATGGAAAGATCTTTATGAATTTTGGAGGAGTTTATGATTTCTCTACAAGATGTTGAATATACAGATTTTATATATTGGCAGGAAACAGAAAACTTTATAAATGGTGTGGCCTCTGCGACCGGGAATATTGAGTTGTTCTTTGATGAAAAAGTGGATCGAGATTCCAGTTTAGTTATTTATGATGGCAAAGAAATTGATTTAAACAACGAACATACTTTTATCGATATTCAAAAAGAAGGAATCACACAGCTTGTATATATTTTAAAAGATGTAGATGGCTATGCGTTACAGGAAGGTGAAAAGACAATTCTATTAGATACGACAATGCCAGATATTGTATTTAATACAAATAATCAAAAGATTCTGGATGTACTTCCTTTAGAAGATAAAGAAACCGTTCATGTAAAGATATTCGAACAAAATTTGAAAAGTATTGAGGTTTATTTAGATGATGAACAAATGGATTGTGAAGAACTTGAATTTGATGTGGATGTTACATCCAAAAATCAATCTTTACGAATAATCTGTACAGATATTGCACAAAATAAGTTGGAAAGAGAAATTAAAATTTTACCTATTAAATATCCTGAATGTTTATTAAATTCTGTCGTGTACACAAAAGAAAATCATTCTAACATGCAATTTGAATCTGTATGTAAACAGGCTTTTAATCTGCATGTGTATTGTGATGGTATATATTACTATTCACTTGATTTAGAAGACAAAAATCAAGTGTTGATTGATCATTCAAAAAATGGAAAGTATACATTTGAGTTAGAACATAAAGAGTATCCACAATTTAAAAAAAGTATCGAAGGCTCTATTGAATATTCCAATATTTTGCCAATAATCACATTAACTCCTTCAAGTAAGCTATCTAATGAGGATGTCATTGTGAAAGCAATCCGTAATGTATCTAAATTAGAAATAGGATATATAGATGTGGATCTCAATGGTATTAAAACGCGCTATGCGCTCAATGAAACGATTCATTTACCGGCCATACATAATCAGGATGTCATCTATTGTGTGAGTGCGTATGCCAAAGATATATATGGACATGAGGTAAGTGATCAAATTTATGTTCAAATCGATAAAAAAGCCCCTTCAAGTCAGTTGTTTATGAATAATGAAAGGGTTGTGGATCGCATGAATATAAAGAAACGCCCCAGCCTAGAATACAAGTATGATGCTTCAAATGCGTATATGCGGGTGGAATACTATTTAAATGATACTTTCATGGATATGGATTTTGAGAAAGTCTTTAATCGTATGGTCAAAGATGATGTATTAAAAATTGTGACATATACAAATGATGTGCTGATGAACCTAGAAAAGAAAGAATATGAATTTGTATTTAGTCCCGATAAAGAGATTGAAATGGTTTCAAAAAGTGAACAAGTTCTAGAAAAAGATGAAGTGGTTGAATTTGAACGTGTCTGGGTTGTAAATGACGATAATGAAGTGGTCTTAAAAAAGAATAAGAAACATATTCAAAAGGTTTCTAAGCCCAAAATTCACTATACGCGTAAAAAGAATAAGGTACAAATATGGTCTGAAGATAAGATCGAGTATGTTTTAGTCAATGGTAAGCGTGTACAGATTGAAAAAGATGTGATGGGACATGATTTTGTCGAGATTTCATTAAAAAAGAAAAAGACCTCAATTGAGGTAAAGACAAAGCATCGCAAAGTATTAAAAAAAGAAGAAATCAAAAGGTCAGCTGTGAGAATCACCTCTATACAGAAAATAAGAATGTGGCTCAAACAAATCTTTAAATTATGATCAAACTATGGCTATACACAGACAAATCCTGCCACTACTTTGACTTGAACTGCGCAAAGTCATTTTCAAAGTACTTCTTTGAAAAAAGAAGGAATGGTGTGTGTATTGTATGGAACCAATCTAAAAAAATATTGAGATATGGTGAATCGTGTATTCTAGATGAAGTTTTATTTTATTTAGAAGAAATAGAAAGTACAATGTGCCATTTTCCAATTTCTAAAAAGATAATGGTGGGAAGAAGTGAAGCATGTGATATTCAATTATGTACAAACGGAGTGTCTAGGTATCATTTTCAAATTGAAGAAGGTGTATTACAGGATTTTGATAGTTTAAACGGTACGTATGTCAATTCGAAACGAGTTAAAAGATGCAGCCTTTGTATGCAGGATGAAATCGTGTTTGCGAACATTCGCATGATTTATTTTAAAGATTATGTACTTTTGGATATGGTCAACAATCCTTATAGTAATGTAGAGCTAGATCGTAAAAATGCAACATATTATCCGTACTGTTTAAATATTGAAATGCCAAAGGTTCAAAAATTTGATATTCAGATGCCACAAATTATGCGTACAGTTCAAAAACAAAGTCTATTTAGTGCGATAGGACCGAGTTGTATGATCGCAAGTTCTGGTTTTGTCTCCTCCATTTTGATTGGATATCTTCAAAAACAAAGAATAGAATCACTCTTCACAAGTATGATCAGCTCTTTGACAATGGCATTTACTTTTATGGTGTATGGCCTTTACAACCGGAATTATCAATACAAATTAAGTGTAAAAGAGAGCAAAAAAAGTATCGATATGTATAATGCCTACATAGAGAAGATGTATGAAAAGGGTGTTATATCTAAAGGTACATTTAAAAAACAGATGGATGAATATATTACTAAATATATCGATACATACCAACACGAAAACAGAGATGTGATTTATGTAGGGTGTGCATACAATGCATGGTGCAAAATAAGTTATCGTGAAGTTTCGTATGAATATGCACTTGATGAGTTGATGCAAAAAAGAGAACAGTTAATCTCAAACTTAAATCAATTTGTACAATTTCCTATATTTTTAAGACAAGGCGAAGCTTGTTGGATTCAAGGAGATGTGAAGTCAAGTGTTATTTTATTTGAAAATTATTTGTGGTATTCCAAACAAAAACGTAAATGGGTATGGCTTCAGGAGTTTGATGGAATGAAACAAATTCTTTTAAATCCCTATTGTGCTATTTGTGAAAAAATCGATGCCGATACAATAGTCGTTGATATAGAAGGAAAATATCTTCCTAAGTCGTATTATTGTTTGATTTATGTGGGAAAACAAAAACCATCTTTCCATTATGACTACCAAATTGAAACAATTGCGATAACAGAATTAGGCTTGGATCGAAAACGATTTGTATTGCGGAATGAAGATTCAAATTTCTATGATCAACTAATCAAAATAGGTCCTGTTCGAAAATCTGAGTATGTAATGAAAGTTCCAGTAGGTATTGATGAGTCCCAACAAATTGTTGTTATGGATTTTCAAGAGTATGGGCCTCATGGCTTAGTTGCAGGAATGACAGGTTTTGGCAAGAGTGAATTTATTAGTTTTCTTTTGATGATGCTGATATGGCATAATACGCCTCAACAATTTCAATATATATTGATTGACTTTAAGGGCGGTGCCTTTGGACAACCCTTTTATGAATTTGCGCATTGTGCAGGAATTGTGACCAATTTAGATGCACAATCTATGGAACGTTTTTTTCAGAGCATGAATTATGAATTGGAGAAAAGACAGCGCTTGTTCTTAAAAGAAAAAGTATCGGATATTCATTCCTACAATAAGATCTGTACAATGTCACATTTATGGATCTTTGTGGATGAATTTGCCCAACTAAAAATGCGATTTCCACAATTTATGTCACAACTGCAGGAAATTGCTCGAATTGGAAGATCACTAGGCATCCATTTGGTTTTAAGCACACAAAAACCTTCTGGCATCATTGATGATCAAGTTTGGTCAAATACAACTTGGCGAGCTTGTTTTCATGTGAGTAGCGTACAAGATAGTCGAGAAATGCTTCAAAATGAAACGGCGTATCATTTAAAAAATCCAGGAGATATGATTCTTCAGCACCAACAAAAGAATCAATCTTGTCGAAGTTTTTATTTACAAAGTTCAATAGATGAAATATGTTGGCGTGAAATCAATGAGAAAAAAGAAGTACTGCATTCAAAACATCATGCGGGTAAGCGTGTCATGGATGTATTAAAGGATCAAATTCATGATTTAAAGGAAGCAAGAGAATGGGTGTTGTTGCCTAAAGATATTCCTGAATATGTATTTGGTGTGTTAGATCTTCCTTTTGAACAAAGACAATGTGAAATTGAATTTATGTCAATACAGTTGTTTTATACAAAAAGTCTAGATATTGTATATCGTTTGATCAAATATTTTGAAAATGAAACGATCTATGTCTATGGAACAAATATGTTGGATTCCTATGTAGATTTTAGTTTCTTTCAATCTCGCTATTTTTCAAAGATTCATGAAGGTGTTTGTATCATTTTCGAAGATGAGAATTTGAATCTTTCTGAATTGGATGAACATGTAATTTCGTTTGTGGTTACGAATAATGAAACCACAAATTTGAAATGGATCTTAAATAAGTATGTATTTGATATAGAGAGTTTAGATGATAAACGGATATTCTTTGACACCTACCATCTGCCTTCGTATCTAAATATGACGCTGTATCACAATGCATATGTTGAAATTTTATATCGAAAGATAAAAGAAACAGATCTTAAATCAAGGGCTACAAAATCGATGATATTTAATAAGGATAAAAATTGTATTGGTTTTGAATGTAAAGGCGATCGACCGGTTTTTATGGATGAAACAAAAAAGTTATTCATTTTATATATGCATACGGATTATGTGCATGAAGTAAATCGTATATGTGAGAGTTTAGCACATTTAAAAATTACGAGTGATTGGAATCAAGAGAGTGATGTATATGTCGTGTGTGTAGATGTGAGTTTATTGAATAAGGATGCATTTCAAAAGAAACTATACAATGCTCAAATTGTATGGGTTGGTTATGGTTTAAAAGAATATGGATATATGTTACAGCGAAAGCTTCCATATGAACATTTTGATTGTGTCTTTTTTAAAGATCAAAATGAAGGGGTTGGTATTTGTGAATGAGGTTGGTATATATTTGTCACTTGATCTAAGAATGGTATATGTATCTCAATTGTATGTTGTAAAAATGTTTTTGAATGAGTTTTTAGGTTATGAAATACAGTATGTGTTTAATGTGACAGGAAATTATTTTTTAGATTTAAATAAAACGTTTCAAGAAAATCAAATCGCTTATGGCGATATCTTAATCTACGGGAGGTAAAAATGAAAATATCAGTGGATTATTCCGAAGTATATCAGGCAAGTGTCTATGTGAAAAACAAAGCGGATAGCTATAATGATCTAATTCAGAATCTTTATAAAAAAGTGGAGCAGATGCAAAGTATCTGGCAGGGGGTGGATCATTTAGCTTTTCAAAATCAGCTAGAAGAATTTAGACCTTCATTAAAAGAAATGTATCAAGTAATTCTAGAATACAGCAATGTATTGAAGCAGACAGCTTCGGTTTACGAACAGCTTCAACAAGATCGTGTTGCACAAGCTAGATTGTTGTTGTAGAAGGAGAAAAGTATGGCACAAATTCAAATATCAAGTGAAGATGTAATGGCATATTCTAAGCAGGTGGATACGTATGCCAATGAGATTCGAACTGTATTTAACGAAATTGAATCCAGAATGTATTATGTGGAATCTATTTGGCAATCTCCAGCTTCGAAATACTTTATGGAACAATTTCAAACTTTGAATCCAGCAATGATGTCGTATTTAGATACGTTAGCACGCTTTTCTACGTATTTACATCAAACCGCAAATCTATATCAGGAAAACGAACAATCTTTGATGCGTTATGAATGAGATAAATTTCTACAATGCCTTGTCTAGTGATTTAAATGCGTTGTTAAATCAGACAAAAAATATTGTATCGAATGAAGAGTTTGTCTATGTGAATCAAAAGGTCAGTCGAATTCAATATTTAATTCAAATTCAGATGCAGGGGATTATGAATCGTGAACGGCGATAGTATAGCTTGTCAAAATCTAAGTCTTGAATATAAGGCGCTCGCTTCTAGGCCTCTATCTTCAAAAGATCCGACAATTAATGAAAGGCAATATCGCATCGCAAAAGAAATAATGGATATTGCGAATTATTTATCGAAGAGCGCATCTTTAATTGAGTCTTGCGAGCACAAACAAAGTGCTTGGAAACCTGGAAAGGTGAATTTGATCAAGTATACAAACTTGAATTTAGTTTCACAATTGACAAAACAGAGTCGCTATTCGTATGGTTCGATTCGTTATACAAAGTCATTTAAAGAATGGAATAAAAATTACACAAAGCCTTATTTCCATGTAGGGGCCAATGCCACACTTCTTGATGGAGAAATTAAATCGAGTATCAGTGCAAGAATATGGAAGAACAAGAAATTTGATCCGCGTATAGTATTAAATGCAGAGTCAAGTCTAGCGTTATTATCTTCTACAGTAAATGCGCGTATTGGAAATTCAAAAGTCTATGCGAGCGCTCGAGCAACAGGGCAAGTTGGTGTTGCGTATGCGACTTGTAAAGCTGCTTTTTCTAGGAAAGAACAGTCGTTTGAAGCTGGAGTTGGTGTTGCTGCCTTACGAGGCGAAACACGTTGTGTATTGAACATTCTTGGGGCGAAAGTCACTTTAACAGCACAAGGAAGTGTAGGTAGTGCAGAGGCCAATTTCTCTTATCATTTTTCTAGCAGGGAGTGGGAAATCGGCTCAAAACTTGGCTTTATTGCGGGACTGGGCTTTAAAATCAACGTAAGTTATTAGAAAGGAGTCGGCATGAAAGATTTATTACCGATTGGCAGTGTTGTCACTTTAAAAGAGGGGACAAAGAAGTTAATGATCATGGGGCGTCTTCAACAAAATATGAAGACAAAAAAACTCTATGATTATGCGGGATGTTTATGGCCAGAAGGCTATATGGATAAGGAGCATTGTTACGTATTTGATCATGAGGATATAGATTGTTTATTTTACATAGGGTTACAGGATATAGAAGAATTTAATTTTCGATTTGAACTGGATGAAATGATGAAAAAAATGGGCCACTAGACTATTGTCTAATGGCCTTTTATTTAGTCGTCTGATTCAGATAAATCTGGTCTAGAAACTAGATATTCAGGATTGTTTGCCTTTAAATTATTGAATACATCTTGATCGTGTACTTCAAAATTATATTTCTTTAAATAATAAACAAGACAAGCTTTTGTGACGTCATCATCACTGTTCAATGTTGTATATACATCATCTTTAATGTCTTTATATGTATTAGATACTAATACGGCAACATATGCATATGTTGTTCCACTGCTTTCGTTTGTGAAGACTTCGTCAATGACTCCGGCTTTTTTTGTCTTTGACAATGTATTGATCAAACGAGTTGATAAATCCGTTGTCTTTGTCGTTACCAATGTTTCTTTTCCAGAATATTTTGCAGAATCAACCATGTATTGTTGAGCTACTTCTTCTGGATCTGTTCCGTTCTTTAATGCCTTCAAAGCTTTTTTAGCAGTTGCCTTATTCTCACATTGAATGATACGAGCTTTACTTGGTTTATATGTTTTTTGGATGTCTTTCTTTGCGTCTGTGAAGTATTTTTCGGTTAATTCACTTGCTTGTAAACTTGGGATTAGAACTTTATTCATATATTGTGTGCTGTTTTTATATCCCAATGATTGAATTTGTTCATCAAAGTTTCCCATGTTTTCTTTGTAGTTGTTAACTTGTTCTTGTGCTTTTTCCTTCATTTCCTTTGTAACTTTGACTTCTTGTTTGTAGATAGCCTGTTTTACAAGTTCCATTGTAAGATCTGTACCAGTAGATATTTTTAACAAATCATATTCATCACCCTTAGTGTATTTTGTGTCACCAATAGTCATAATTGTTTCATCTTTATCCTTAATAGTTGCGGTTGCTCCAGAGCATCCTGTCAACATCATGGCAGCACATACGAATAATATAGGTGTCTTTTTCATTATTGATCACCTCCATAAGTTGTTTTTACATAGCTGTCGAATTTTTTCTTTGTGTCTTTATCGTTGAATTTAATATCTAATTTTTTTGCATACGAATCTAAAATCTTGTATGAAAGAGAAGAATCGCTGTTTAAGATGGCATACAATGCTTGGTTTGAAACGGTGTCACTTTTTGCGTTAAAAATCTTCTTTGAATTTGTTTCTTTTACATATACCTTATATAAGCTTGTTCCACTTGAACTTGTAACTGTGATCCAGTCACTTGTTTCACCTTTTTTAAGGCCGATTGCAGCTGTCACTACATCAGCAGGAACAGTTGATGTTGAATTTGAGCCTGAACTTGTTGAGTTTGAATCTACATATCCTGCAAATCCATTTTTATTAGCGGTATTTGAATCTTCAGAGAAGGCTTTAGCGACATCCGCAAAGCTTTCTTTTTCTAAAGCCTTATCAATATTACTTTTCTTTTTAGTTTCTGTTTCTGTTAGATTATCGGCATCACTAACATCCATTTTAATAATGGATACGGTTCTTGGGCTTTTATCTTCCCAAGCTTTTTTCACTTCATCAAAATGTTTAGTGATATATTTTTTATTCATTTCTTTTTCTTTTACACTTGTTAAGCAATAATCATTAAGTTCTTCATAGGATGCATAACCATATTTGGCAAGCTCTGTTGTTAGTGTAGATTCATAGTCATCACTTTGACTAGATGCGTTAGATTTAATATTAGACTCTAATGTGCTTGCCTGTTTCTTTAAATCTTTTGTAGTTTTGATAGATTGATCGATAACGGCATTTTTATACATATTGTAGATAGTAGAGCCATCATAAGGTGTGGATTCATCATATAAATCATCAGCGGTAATGTCATCCTTATTAATAGAAGCAATAACTTGTTCATTGTTGGTTGTTTTTGCGGAAACATTATCTTTATTGGTGTCGTAGATGAAGTAGCCAATAAAACCAATAATGATGATGGCAATAAGTACAACAAACCAGTTATTTCGTAAAATATCAGTCATAATTAACCTCCTTGAGAATGTCTTTTCAATTATACGAGATATCTTTTTAAATTGCAATGAAGGCTCGAGATGTATTAATTGAGATTTTAATAATTATTTGGTATTATATTGCAGTGAAAAGAGGTAGAAGGTATGGCAGATTTGGTCATTAAGGATCTTCATGTATCCGTGGAGAATAAAGAAATTTTAAAAGGGTTGAGCTTAACTGTAAAATCAGGTGAGCGTCATGCTCTAATGGGACCTAATGGAAATGGTAAGTCTACATTGCTTGCAGCCATTATGGGTAATCCAAAATATACAGTTACATCTGGTTCGATTACATTAGATGGAAAGGATGTACTACAAATGTCAGTCGATGAAAGAAGTAAGGCAGGACTTTTCTTGGGTATGCAATATCCTAGTGTTGTTTCTGGTGTTACAAACTCTGACTTTTTAAGAAGTGCAATCAATGCGCGTTTAGAAAAACCAATCTCATTATTTAAATTTATCAAAGAAATGGATAAAGCTATTGAACAATTAGAAATGAAACCAGACTTGGCTCATCGTTTCTTAAATGATGGTTTTAGTGGTGGTGAAAAGAAACGTAATGAAATCGTTCAAATGATGATGTTAAAACCGGCAATTGCGATGTTGGATGAAATTGACTCTGGACTTGATGTCGATGCATTGCGTATTGTTTCTGATGCCATCAACCAATGTCAGCAACAAACAGATCTTGGTTTATTGATCGTATCTCACTATGCACGTTTCTATGAATATTTACAGCCAACACATGCTCACGTATTAATGGATGGACAAATTGTTGTATCTGGTGATGCAAGTTTAGTTGAAAAAGTTGACCAGGATGGATATGAATGGATTGAAAAAGAGTACCACGTAACCGCAAATAAAGAAGAAGATAAACAACCTATTTCTTTAGGTTCTTGTGGAGCTAAAAAATATGCTTAATCACAAGGAAGTACACAATAGCGAAACTTTAAACATTCAAATTGATCGTCATGATCAAAAATCATATTTAATTGAATTGAGTAAAGATTGTACAAAATTTGATTTGAATGTGGAGTGTTTAGAAAATTCTTTTTCAAAATTCTTTATTTTAAACCATGCTGAAAGTGCGTGCGAATTAAACATTAATATGGTACTTAAACAAGATGCCAACTGCCAAATGGGTGTCTTGGATCTAGAAAAAAGCCCATTGAAATGGAATCACTATGTGGATCTAAAAGAGCAGGGTGCTGAATATGAAATTTTAAGTGGTCAATTATGTCAGGAACACATCGAAAAAGTATGCGATATGGAAGTAAGACATAATGCGCCTCATACAAATGGTCAAATGAAAAACTTTGCCGTTTTATTTGATCATGGACAATATCAAATGGTTGCCAATGGAAACATCAAAAAAGGATGTTTCGATGCTCAGTCTCATCAGGCAACGCGTGTATTAACTTTGGGTCAGGGACATAAGACAAAAGTTATTCCACTATTATTAATTGATGAAAATGATGTAAAGGCAAGCCACGCTCTAACAATTGGACAGCCAGATGCTGATCAGCTATATTATCTACAGTCTCGTGGATTGAGCACAAAACAAGCTGTTGGATTGTTAAGTGTTGGTTATTTCTTGCCAGTTATTGATTTAGTAGAAGATGAAGAATTGAAAGATAGTCTTCGTCAAGAAATGGAAAGTAAGGTTGGATTATATGGACATCAGTAAAATTCGTAAAGATTTTCCGATTTTAACGCGTAAGATGTCTGATAAACCTCTAGTGTATTTAGATAATGGGGCTACGACATTAAAGCCTCAACCCGTGATTGATGCCGTAGTGAATTATTATACATACCTTGGTGCTAATGCTCACCGTGGTGATTATGAAATGAGTGCACAGGTCGATGCGGCTTTTGAAGGGGCTCGTGTTCGTACTCAAAAATTCTTAAATGCGAAACACAAAGAAGAAATCGTTTTTACTTCAGGCTCGAGTGAAGGTTTGAATCTTGTAGCTATGATGGTTACAGAACAGCTTTTACATGAAGGTGATATCATTTTAAGTGACGAAAGTGAACATGCCTCAAGTATCTTGCCTTGGATGCAGGCGGGAAAGAAAAAAGGGACTAAAATCGATTACATTCCTTTGGATGAAGAGGGTAAGATCACAGTTGAAAACTTTAAACGTGTCTTAACTGATCAAGTTAAAGTTGTTGCGATGGCGATGGTTTCTAATGTTTTGGGTTTTGTGGCTCCCGTTAAGGAAATCGCCAAGATCTGTCATGAACGAGGCATTTTGTTAGTGATTGATGGAGCGCAGAGTACTCCTCATTTAAATATTGATGTGCAGGATTTAGATTGTGATTTCTATGCATTTAGTGCTCACAAGATGTGTGGTCCTACAGGCGTAGGTGCTTTATATGGCAAGAAAAAATGGTTGGATCAACTAGAACCAATTTTCTATGGTGGTGAAAGTAATGCGCGCTTTGACAAGTCTTGTTCATTAACTTTAAGGGAAACGCCATTAAAGTTTGAATCTGGAACACAACCAATTGAAGGTGTAATTGGTATGGCAGCTGCCATGGATTATTTGGATGCGATTGGAAAAGAGAATGTTCATGCGCATGAAGTAGAATTAAAGGAATATTTCTTAAAAAAAGCAGAAGCTTTAGGGAATATTGTTGTATATAACGAAAATGCGAAGAGTGGAATTGTGACATTTAATGTGAAGGATAAAGATCAAATGATTTTTGCACAAGATGTCGCTAGCTATTTAAATACATTTGGCATTGCCGTTCGTTCAGGACAGCATTGTGCTAAATTACTTCCGGAAGTGTTGAAGACTCCGGGTACTTGTCGTGCAAGTTTCTATTTGTACAACACAAAAGAAGAAGTCGATCAATTGATTGATGCTTTGAAGAATGCGACAGTGGAAAACTGTGTCAGCATTTTCTTTTAGGAAGGAAGCTTAATTATGTCAAATATTGATCCAATGTTGATGCGCCAGATTATTATGGATCATTATGACTATCCTCGTAATAAAGAATTGACAAAAGACAATGGTTACATGTCACGTCATATGGCGAGTGATTCTTGTATTGATGATATTACGGTGCAGACAAAAATTTCAGATGGAAAAATTGATGATATTCGTTTTGATGGGGTTGCCTGTACAATTTCAACAGCTTCGACTTCAATTATGTCTGAACTATTAATAGGAAAGACAACAGAAGAAGCAAAAGAAATTATGGACAATTATTTCAAAATGATTGATCAAAAAGAATATGATGAAGATGTTTTAGATGAGGCCATAGCGTTTCAAAATGTTGGAAAACAAGCCAATCGTATCAATTGTGCCACAATTGGATGGAAGGCTATGCGTGAAATGATTAAGGAAAGTGAGGATGGAAAAGATGAGTAACGAAAAAGATATCACACTTTCTAGTGAATATGAATATGGTTTTCATGATGAAGATGTCAGTGTTTATAAAACCCAAAAGGGATTGAATGAAGAAACAGTTCGTACGATCTCTAAAATCAAAAATGAGCCTGAATGGATGTTGCAGCTAAGACTTGATGCATACCATTCTTTTGAAAAGCAACAAAATCCAAATTGGGGTCCAGATTTAAGTGAAATCAACTTTGATGACTATACATACTACATCAAACCAAGTGATAAGCAGGAAAAGTCATGGGATGAAGTTCCAGATACGATTCGTAATACGTTTGATAAGCTAGGAATTCCGGAAGCGGAACAAAAATTCTTGGCCGGTGTATCTACACAATATGAGAGTGAAGTTGTATATCACAATATGTTAGAGGAAGTGGAAGAGAAGGGTGTTATCTTCTTGGATACGGATTCTGCATTAAAGGCATGTCCAGATTTATTAAAGGAATATTTTGGTAAACTTGTTCCTTATACAGACAATAAATATGCAGCTTTAAATACAGCAGTATGGTCTGGTGGATCCTTTATTTATGTACCGAAGGGTGTGAGGTTGGAAAAACCACTTCAATCCTATTTCCGTATCAACTCCATGCAGATGGGACAGTTTGAAAGAACGTTGATCATTGTAGATGAGGGTGCTGATGTACATTATGTAGAAGGATGTACTGCACCAACGTATTCAAAAGATTCTTTACATGCGGCAGTTGTAGAAATTTATGTACATAGGAATGCGAAGTGTCGTTATTCAACGGTACAAAACTGGTCAAGCAATATCTTGAACTTAGTGACTAAGCGTGCAAAAGTATTTGAAAATGGACACATGGAATGGATTGATGGAAATGTTGGTTCCCATGTAAATATGAAGTATCCAGCTTGTATTTTGGCTGAGCCATACGCAAAGGGAACAACGATTTCGATTGCGGTAGCCGGTGAAAACCAGATTCAGGATGCAGGAAGTAAAATGATTCATTTAGCTCCTCATACTTCTAGTACAATTATTTCTAAATCTATTGCACGTAATGGTGGTGAAGTAAACTATCGTGGTTGGGTAACACATTCTAAAAATGCAGCATATGCCAAGAGTAAAGTAGAATGTGATACTCTGATTTTAGATAAGAAATCACGTAGTGATACAGTTCCGATGAATGTATCTTATAATGATACGTCTCAAATTGAACATGAGGCGACAGTTTCAAACATTAGTGAAGAACAATTGTTCTATTTAATGTCTCGTGGTTTAACCCGTTCTCAAGCTACGGAAATGATCGTTATGGGATTCTTAGAACCATTTACGCGTGAACTTCCAATGGAATATGCGGTTGAATTGAATCAAATGTTGAAACTGGATATGAGTGACAGCATTGGATAAGCGAAAGTTGTGCATTCAAAGGCGTAGTTCATTATCAAATTCAAAAAGATTTGAAAAGGAAAAGGCAATCACTAATTGTGTTTTGCCTTTTTTAAAAGGAAAAATAGGAACATATATTCCAATTCGAAATGAAGTGGATGTATATGCAAAGTTTCGTGATGAATTTGATTTATATATACCTAAGACGTTAGATGATACTACGATTGCCTTTTATTCGGATTACGAAGAAAAAAGTAAGGGTCCATTTTCAACAATTGAACCCATTGGGATGCATGAGGTAAAAGATTTAGATGTGATTCTAGTACCGATCGTTGGATTCTTTGGTACGTATCGAATGGGGTATGGAAAAGGCTATTATGATCGGTATTTAAGTAAAAGTTCTGCATTGAAGATTGGGGTAGCATTTGATGTGCAGGAAATGGAATTTGATGTAAAACCAACCGATGTAAAGTTAGATATGATCATTACAGAATCGAGGATATTACGATGAAGATATTATTTTTTGGGGATAGTAATACGTGGGGCTATGATGCCAAAAATGCGTCTAGACAACCAAATCGTTTTACGCAGCTTGTTAAAAAGGTATTTAGTGAACATGAAATTATTGAGGAAGGCTTATGTGGTCGAACATTGTGCTTGGATGATCCGTATGATGCAGATCGTAATGGAGCTAAAATGATTTCGATGGTTTTAAAAACGCATGCTCCCATTGATGTTGTGTTTATTATGTTGGGAACGAATGATGCGAAGCGCCAATTTTCAACGAATTCCATTTCTTTAGAGAAAGGGATTCGTACTTTGATGTATAGAGCTTTAAATCCGGAAAACTATCGTGATGGATCTAAACTACCTAAATTTTTTGTGGTGTGTCCACCTAAAATGAATGTGGATGGCTTAAAGAATGAAAGAACAGTCAGTAATTTTGGTCAAGCTGGATTTGATATCTTAGCGAATACAAAGCCATACTTAGAAAAAGGTTGTTCTGGTTTGAATGTAGAAGTGATTGATACGAGTGCTGTAGCTGGAAGTTTGGATGGAATCCATATGGATGAGAAGGGTCATAAACTTGTGGCGGATGCCTTGATATCTATGATTAAAGAATTATAAGAAGGGAGATCATCAATGAGTGCTTATACAAATGGTTTAGCGTTATGGAAGCATTTTGAAGAAAAACAGGGTGCAATTATTAATTGTTTAAAGGCCGAACAATATGAGGAATTAAACGAATTGATTCAAGAATTGGATGAAGAGGTAATGGAAATTAGTGGTGCCCATTTCTTTGTCGAAAGCTTTTATGATTCTTTTGAGATGACCTTTGACACAGGTCCAAATAAGACAACGCAATATTTGTGTCAGATGCTTTGTGACATTGCACCTAAGAGTGTGAAACAAAAGTGGATCATGAATGCGACTTTACCGCCTATGTCGCAAAAGGCGATTCAGGCCATGGTTCAAATCAAAAATGAGGAATATACTTTAGCAGATTTTCATGTATTCTATCAAATTGAAAATGATATGTTGGATTGTAAAGTATATTGTCCTGGATTTAATTTGATTGGTAATCCGGAAAATAAAAAAGAAATGAGTATGTATCTTATGGAGCTTGCGATTGGCCAGCTTGCGTATGAGGCATATATTTGTCGTGTTGATTTTATCGATACGCCAGACTCAGATATGAAGTTCTGTCAAATGATTGATTTTTATGAAGTGATTATGGCTCTTGTTGAGAAGAATCATTGGAAAGTATATGATAAACCAATTGATATTTATTCGGTATATCAGCCAATTCAGGATTTTGCGCACGATGCCTTAAGAAAAGATATGAAGCTTATTTTTACTACGCATCCTTTATTGGTGGAACAAACGATTGAGGAAAAGGAAGAAGTGCTTGCAGATCTATCGAGTAAAGATGGTGAGTTTGGCTATGTGTATTATTCGAATCCTTTCCATAATAAAGAAGATGCTTTGTATCGTCAGAAATTATCGAAACAATTGGATGAAACTATTTCTAAGGTGCATGCAGGTAAAGTGGTTGGGGGAGCTATTGGTAAGAGCTTTTCCTATATTGACTGGATTGTGTATGATAAAGACGTATTTATGAAGGTGTTTAACCAATTAAAAAAACAGCTCGATGCGAGTGTCGAACTGTATTATCAAAAATTTTAATGACTTTGAATGTCAGCGCAAGCGTTAAGCAGGCGCTGTCTTTTCATTCCTGTGATTTCTTTTTCGGGATTTTCTAAGAAACGAGCTAATACGTCAGCGTCTTTTAAGGCTTCACAAAGTGGTGAGTCAAAAGATTCTTTTTTGGAATGTTGACGAATCGCATAAGTAATATCATCTATTTCTGTAGTTTTAAATAAGCCACTTTCTTTTAAGTACTTATAGGCGTGAAGACTTGATAATTTAGCATGTTGAGAATGTGGGCAGTTATCAATAAATTGAGCGTAGTCATGAAATAGAGCAGCTACTTTAGCTCGTTCTAGATTTGTGCCTCTTGCCATGGCAATAAATGTAATGGAAAGGTCCACACTAGCTGTATGGGTAAGGGCGGATACTTTTAAATCTTCATTATAAATTTTGGCATATTGAGAATATACATATTCTTTTACTTTTTCATATCGCTCTAACATAAAATCCCTCTCTTTCATGAAAAAAGCGCACATTGTGCGCTTGATTCGAACAAATTTCTACGCAGCTGTATCTACAACTGTGACATTGTTAGCCTGTTGTCCACGATTGCTTTCAACAACGTCATAAGTAACAGTTTGTCCTTCTTCTAAAGTTTTAAATCCTTCAGAATTAATTGATGAGTAGTGTACGAATACATCTTTTCCATCTTCACTGGTAATGAATCCATAACCCTTTTCAGCGTTAAACCATTTTACTTTACCTGTGCTCATGCCTATACCTCCTGGACTAAGCCAATATCCTTTGACCGTTAAAATAGAAAGTATTTGCATACAATAGCATTTATCACAATCAGAATACGAGTCTAATCCTTAACTGCTTTCATTTTAGCATTTTCTAACAACATTGTCATTAAAAAAACTATTTTTATATAGTTATTATGTTATATTTTGATTATAATGAATATATAAAGGAGGGCATTTGTTTTATGCTTATTCAAGATGATGCGTTACGTAGTGTAATTGCGCGTACTTTGCGTGTTAAAGAAGAAGAACTAAACGAAAATTTGATGAAGGAATTGATCCATTTAGAAGTACACCCGTCTTTAGAGGTTTGCACCATGAATGTTTAGAGGCTATTCTGAGAAAAAGTTGAGATTCTCCAGTATTTATCGTTGTTTTTTGTGCTTTAAATTTATTTTATTTTTTTTATTTATTTGGTATAATTATGGTGTAAATGTGTAATGTTTGGAGGACACTTTCTATGGCCTATTTTCTTAAAAAAACAAAACGAAATAACAGACTTTATCTTTCCATCTATGAGAGTTTTTATTCTCCAGAAACCAAGAACACTCGACATAAAAGTTTTCGTAAAATCGGGTTCGTTGATGCTCTTATCGAACAGGGTATAGATGATCCAATCTCTCATTTTCAGAAAGAAGTCAATGAACTGAATTCTAAACGGGAGACAGAAAAATGTCGCATCAACTTTCAACAGATTTCTGACGTTTCACCAGAACTATGTCTGGGTTATGTGCCAATTGCGAAAATCTTGAACATACTGGATGTAAAAGAACATTTTGGGTATTTAAGTTCTTCAAGGAAGTTCGAGTTCGATGTATATGATGTCTTTTCCGCTCTTGTATATGCTCGTGTTGTTGCGCCTTTATCTAAACATCAGACTTTTCATGATATTCTTCCAAAGCTATATGTTCAAAAAAACTTCAGTTATGATCAACTCCTAGAGGGCTTGGAATTTATGGGCGAAGAATATGAGAAACTGGTTGAAATACTAACCGTTGCGACTGATGACAATTTTATTCTGGATTCCAGCCGTTCTTATTTTGATTGTACAAACTATTACTTTGAAATCGATAAGGAATCTACTCTTCAAAAAAGAGGGCCTTCCAAAGAAAATCGAAAGGACCCTATTGTGGGAATGGGCCTTCTTTTAGACGCACAGATGTTACCAGTCGGCATGAAGATATTCCCAGGCAATGAATCTGAAAAGCCGGTCATGCGTGATCTAATCCACGATTTGAAATCAAGAAACAATATCAAGGGCCGTACCATCCAAATAGCTGATAAAGGCCTTAACTGTGCTAAAAATATTATTGAAGCTATTGATCATGGAGATGGCTATCTGTTTTCGAAATCTGTAAAAACCCTTCCTGAAAGAGAAAGGCAATGGGTTCTTCTTGATGACGGATTCGAAACAGTGTTTGATCAGAACGGAGAACCTGTTTATAAAATCAAGGAATGCATCGATACGTTTACCTATTCATACAAGGATGATTACGGAAATGTCATAACTCGTAATATAAAAGAAAAAAGAACAGTTACCTATAACTTCAGTCTCGCGAAGAAGAAACTGATGGAAATCAATAGAATGATTGAAAAAGCCAAGGCACACCGTGCATGCCAGGCCAAAAAAGAAGAATATGGTGAATCATCAAAATATATGCAGTTTCTAGATGATCAGGGAAAAAGTATAAAACCCCAGCTAAATCAAAAAGCTATAGACAAAGACAAAGAACTAGCCGGATATAATATGCTCGTAACATCTGAAATCAATATGTCATCAAAAGACATATACAATGCTTATCATCAGCTTTGGCAAATTGAAGAATCCTTCCGCATCATGAAGTCCGAACTTGATACACGTCCAGTCTATCTACAAAAAGAAAATCGAATCAAAGGGCATTTCTTCATCTGTTACACAGCCGTGTTATTATCACGAATCCTTCAATTCAAGATTCTGGAAAATAAATACTCAGCAAGTACAATATACGATTTCATGAGAAAATTCCGAGTTGTAAGAATCAACTCAACCAGATTCATAAATCTATTAACCAGCAAAGAATTCGTAACAGATCTATCCAAAAAATTAAATCAACCAATAACAAATTATTATCTAACAGATAAACAAATAAAAATGATGCATACTCGATAATCAAATATCGAGTGTTGCACCATTTTTTACTATTCAACCTCTAAAGTCAGGTAGCATTTTCTAACAACATTGTCATTAAAAAAACTATTTTTATATAGTTATTATGTTATATTTTGATTATAATGAATATATAAAGGAGGGCATTTGTTTTATGCTTATTCAAGATGATGCGTTACGTAGTGTAATTGCGCGTACTTTGCGTGTTAAAGAAGAAGAACTAAACGAAAATTTGATGAAGGAATTGATCCATTTAGAAGTACAAGATCATGAAATAGAGAATCTAGAAGGTTTGCAGTATGCGGAAAATCTAGAAACTTTAAATGCGAGCAATAATAAGTTGCAGACATTGGATCCAATCAAAGATTTACATAATTTAGTTTGTTTAAATGTTTCTCGAAACCAATTAAGAGATTTGCAGGCTTTACATGGTTTTAGACAACTAAAAAAATTAAATATCTCAAGAAACAATTTATATACAATGGATATTTCAAGTATTGCTGCTATGATTGATTTGGAAGTATTGAATCTTTCCAAGGCGAAAGTTGATAGTTTGATTTATTTAGAGCACTGTAAGAAGTTAGAAGAGGTTCATATCAATACTGAAAATGGTCCTTTTAGTTATGCCATCTTAGGTGTGCTTAAAAAATTAAAGAAATTGGATATGGGTGGTATGCGTTTATTCAATATTGAAGATTTAACATATCTTTCTAATGTTGAAGAATTGGATTTAAACACAAACTTAATGTCGGATCTAAGTCCATTGTTGTCAATGAAAAATTTAAAGAAATTGAATGTATCTAACTGTCCATATTTAAAGGATTATTCTATGCTCAAGGAATTTTCAAATCTTAAATCTTTGAATATTTCTTATAATGAACCAGAACACTTTACATTCTTGAAGGAATTAAATCATTTAGAATCTTTGTCTATGGAGCAGACTGGATTTAAGGACATGTCTTTATTGAATAACTTGGGTGATTTAAAAGAATTGAATGTTTCAAAAAACCGCTTGAAGAGTTTAGAAAAATTCGCAAATGTTGAGCATTTGGAAAGTGTAGATGCGAAGTTCTGTCAATTAACAGAGATCAATTTTTTAAAGAATGCGAATCAATTGAAGCATTTAAATTTATTCACAAACCGCATCAAGGATATACGTATTTTAAAGGATGCCAAAGACATGGTGTATTTGAATGTGGGTCGTAATAATATTAAGGATATTACTTGTTTAAAGGATATGAAACAATTGGAAATCATTTCTTTGGAAAACAATAATGTTAAAGATTTGACACCATTAAAAGAATTAACAAACCTTTGCGATGTGGATCTATACAACAATGTCATTGAGGATTTAACACCATTAGAACATTTAGAGTTTATTTCTTATTTGCGTTTGGATCACAATGCGATTACAGATTTAACTCCATTATCTAAACTTAAATATTTACGTTCACTAACTTTGAAGGCAAACTACATTACAGATGTAACTCCATTAAAAGATCTAGAATTATTAGAAGCTTTACGTTTGGATGATAATCCAATCCAGGATACAAGCGTACTTGAGAGTATGGAGTTCTACGAAAAATTTACGAACTAACATAAAGCCCCTTGTTTAAAGGGGCTTTTACTAAATATATAGCACAGTACTTGACAATCTAAGGTAGTGTGCATATCATAATAGTGAATGAGGTGATATTATGAAGCCTAGAGCGGTCATTTATTGTTCTAAGCATGGCTCGACAAAAGAATATGTGCAGTGTTTAGGTAAAAAAAAGAATCTTCCTGTGATTACGATTGACCATATTTCGGGATACTCTTTCCAAAATATTCCAGTGTATTTTTGTGGTTGGATTCGTAATGGAAAAATCATGGGGTTGAATAAAGCTTCGAAATTATTTATGTGTGTTCAAGTAATTGGTGTGGGTGCCATTGAATATAATGAGGCGTATGAATTGAAGTTAAAATACAAGAATGGGATTGTGAATCCAAATTTTAAGTATGTACAGTCGATTCGTAATCTTTCATTGACAACTTTGGAAAAGATGTATGTAGATGTGTTTCAGCCATCATTAATGGGAAAGAACAGGGGTGAAACGCATGAATACTCAATTTAAAAAAGGTGTTTTAGAGTTGATTGTATTAAAGGCTATTGTATCGGATGATCTATATGGGTATCAGCTTGTGTCTCGTATCAACGAGGTGATTCAAGTAAATGAAGGTACGATTTATCCTTTGTTGAAGCGATTGTCGAACGATCGTTTGTTGGAGTCTTATTTAAAAGAATCTACAGAGGGTCCTCCAAGAAAGTATTATCATATCACAAATTTAGGACTTGAAAGATATGATGCATTATTATCGGAGTGGACGGATTTTTCAGATAATGTAAATGCATATTTGAAAGGAGTGGAGTAGAGTGTTAAAAAAGGAATTTTTGGATGTTTTAAATCAAAAGTTATCGTTGATTAGCGATAAAGAAAGAGAAGACATCCTATTAGAATATGGAACATACATTGATGACAAAATTGCCAGTGGTGTTGCTGAAGAAGAGGCGGTTGCTGGTTTTGGCGATGTGGATGAGTTGGTAAAAGAAATTTTAGATGCTTATAAGATCAATACGGATTCGATGGATCCATTTTCAAATCGTGCAGATAAAACGATTGATAAGGTGTATGTGAAGGTAGAGGAATTATTTTCTAAGTTAGGTAATTTTTCGATGAATGAAATTTTTCACATTTTATTTGATGCGATTGTTTTAGTGTTGATTATGTTGATTGGAAAAGTCATTGTGGTTGATATATTATGCCAATTCTTATTGTCGATGATTTTTTCGTTCTTTGTCGGATTCTATATGATCACAGATTTTATGCTGAGTCTATGTCGCATCCTATATTTATGTTTAGCCATTTATTTCTTTGTGAAAGTTATGGCTAAAAGAGTGGAACGTTATCGTTTGCATGCGCATAATGTCGGTGTGATGGATGATATCAAAGATACTTGGAATGATAATATTAAATCGAGTGATTTGCCTCCAACGCCTGAACGTCCTTTGTATCACGAAAGAAAGCCAAGACATCTTGAATCCGATGTCTTAAAGGTGATCTTAGTCTTGGCTATGATACCTGTAGCTTGTGTTTTGATTGGCAGTGGTATTGGTTTAGTGGTGTTAATTTATGTCAGTGCTATGTATGCCACAACAAGCGCTGGGTTATATTGTATGGATATTGCCTTTGTGTTAGGAAGTTTGGCAATACTATTGATGTTAGTTCGTGCTTGGCCTAAGAGGGTGGATACAAATGCGTAAGTTAGGTTTATTACTTGTTGTTTCAATCTTATTATTTGTGTTTGGTTGTGGAACTTTTGTATATGAATTGAGTCAAATTAGTCCAAATCAAATTGATTTGTCAAAAGAAACGCAGACTATGACAACGACAATGCCAGATAGCTGTCACTTATATACAAAGACGTATTTAAGTTCGGTTGGCGATGTACGTGTAGTTGTGGATGAAATGGTGGAAGATGATCAATTGCCAGATAATTCATTGGTGATCACATATCCTAAAATGCTTCATGTTGTGCAGGATGAGGATAAATTAGATTTGCAGATGGATGATTATGAGATGTCAAAGAATCTTCAAACCATATTTAATACGTTTAAATCAAAGCGTTATGATGAGTATTGTGCAAAGAATGGTGAAATTCATGTGAGTATTCGTTATGGCAAGAGTTTAAAGGATAAAATCACATTCGTCGATGACTACTATTAAGGAACAGTTTATACTGTTTCTTTTTGATTTTTAACAAGTGTGTTAAAATACTGTTATGGTGAAAAATAATAGAGACTGGAGTCATTTGTTGAGAATGATTCTGGTGGGTGATAAAAAGAAGTCAAATTCGCTAAGGAATTTAAAAAGGGGTAAAGTGACAAATACGCCTTTACGTAGAAAGCAGGATGTGAAACGATGAGTGATACGAATACGATGTCAACGAGTGCAAGGTTTGCGCAGATTGTATCTATATTAAGAAAGCATCATATCCAAAAGGGAATGGATCCCGTTAAGTTACGTATGATACTTGAAGACTTGGGTCCTACTTTCGTTAAGATTGGACAAATTATGTCGACAAGACAGGATCTATTTTCTGAGCGTTATTGTAAAGAGTTGATGAAGCTTCGCTCGCAGGCAAGTCACATGCCTTTTTCTATGGTTGAACAAATCATTCAAGAGACGTATGGCGATTTATTTCAAGAAGAGTTTGAAAGTATTGATGAGGTTTGTCTAGGTTCAGCATCTATTGCGCAGGTGCATGCAGCTACTTTGAAGTGTAAAAAACGAGTTGTACTTAAGATTCAGCGCCCTAAGATCTATGAGTGGATGGAACGTGACGTGGCCTTGTTAAGGAAGGCTGTTAAGATATTGAATCTTTCAGATATTGTATCAAGCGTAGTGGATCTAGATATGGTCATCGATGAATTTTGGACAACCGCAAAACAGGAGATGGATTTTACGATTGAAGCGCAATTTGCGAAACGCTTTAAGAATGATTATAAGGATTGTAAGTTTATTGATGCGCCAAAGATTTATGATGAATATACAAGAAAGAATATTCTTGTGATGGAATATGTAGATGGCATTGAGATTAGTGATTCAAAAAAATTAGATGAACTGGGCTATGATCGTAGTGAGATAGCGGATAAATTGGCATTTAATTATATTTCACAGATTATTGAGAATGGTTTCTTTCATGCGGATCCGCATTCGGGAAATCTAAGAATTCGTGATAATCAAATCGTATGGATCGATTTTGGTATGATGGGCACTTTAGATGCGAATGAACGTGAAACGATGAAGGAGGCTGTTCGTGCAATTGCCTTGAGGGATACACAAAAATTAGTGGATTGTATCTTGATGATAGGGGATTGTAAAAAGGAGATTGATTATACGGCTTTTTGTGCGGACATGGATCGTTTTGTGAATCAATATTTGAGTGTTCCATATTCAGAGATCGATGTCGCCAAACTGATTCAGGATATGTTTTCGATTTGTCATGTATATTCGATTTCTTTGCCTAAAGGCATTAGTATGTTAGCTCGTTCTATGATGACGATTGAAGGAACGTTAACTGCTTTAGATTCGAATATGAATACGATGAAGATTGCGATGAGTCATAAGACAAGTTTGACAAAAATTGATTGGGAGAAAGAAATAAAGTCGGGATTTAAGCGTGGTATTGATGCGCTTTCTCGTTCGGTTGATATTCCTGTGCAGGCAAGCGATGTGTTGAAGATGGTTCAAAGAGGACAGATCAAGGTCAATTTGAATCTAATGGGTTCTCAAGCTCCACTTGCGAAGATTGATCAGATGGTGAATCGTTTGATTGTATGTGTGTTGATTGCCGCTTTGGTTATGGGTTCAAGCTTGATTTGTACGACAAAGATGAAGCCGATGATTATGGGAATACCAGCACTTGGATTTTTTGGATACATCATTGCGATTGGGATGAGTGTATGGTTGTTTTTTAAGATGTTATTTTTGCATCGAAAAAACAAGTCATTTTAAAGGGGAAGTATATGAAAAAAGGTAAAACTACAGTGGCTTCACTATTGATTGTGTTGGTCACTTTGGGATTGGATCAATGGACAAAGTGGGCTATTGAGAAGTCTATCGCATTAAATGATTCGGTTGAAATGATCAATCATTTCTTTTATTTGACATATGTTCGAAATACAGGGGCAGGTTTTAGTATGTTTGCGGGAGCTGGAATGGGTTTCTTTGCCACACTTACCATTATTGCCTTAGTAGGTATGGTATATATGTTTTTTAAAACGAATGATTCGCGTTATCAGATTTGTTTATCTTTAGTTTTTTCGGGAGCTATTGGAAACTTTATCGATCGTATGACGCTAGGTTTTGTAAGAGACTTTTTTAGTTTCTATATTTTTGGCTATCCATTTCCCGTATTTAATGTAGCGGATATCTGTATAACAGTGGGTATCGCATTAATATTAGTAAGTATGTTTATAGATGATAAGAAGGAGCAAGAGAGATGGAAACAAGAATCTTAAAGATAGATGGAGATACTAAATTGGATCGTTTGGATAAGGTTCTTGCGGAAAAATTGGATTTTTCACGTAAGAGAATTAAGGATTTATTGGACGAAGGAAATGTCTTGGTCAATCAAAAGGTGATGAAGGCAAGTTATAAAGTTAGCGTAGGAGATGAAATCGCGGTTTCTATTCCTGAACTAGATTCCACGGAAGTTCTTCCTGAACCAATTGATTTGAATATTGTATATGAGGATCATGATATTATTGTGATCAATAAGTCAAAGGGCATGGTTGTGCATCCAGCTCCTGGTCATTATTCTGGGACTTTAGTGAATGCGTTGTTGTATCATTGTAAAGATTTGAGTGGTATTAATGGGGTGATGCGTCCAGGTATCGTACATCGTATTGATAAGGATACGTCAGGATTATTGGTTGTTGCCAAGAATGATGTGGCCCATGAATCTTTAAGTCAGCAATTACAGGATAAAACGTGTCATCGTGAATATGTAGCTATTGTACATAATCCTTTTACGCACGAGCATGGTACGATTCATGCACCAATTGGTCGTGATGAAAAGGATCGTCAGAAAATGGCGGTTACCGCAAATAATTCGAAGGATGCGATTACACATTTTACAGTATTAGAAAACTTCAAGAAATTTGCGTATATCAAGTGTCAGTTAGAGACAGGTAGAACACATCAGATTCGTGTTCATATGCAGTATATTGAACATCCAATCGCAGGAGATCCCAAGTATGGTCCTAGAAAAACAATTCAGGCCAATGGTCAGTTGTTGCATGCATGTGCGTTGGAATTTGTGCATCCTACGACAAAGGAAAAGATGCGTTTTGAGATTGGTTTAGAACCTACTTTTGAAAGAGTTTTAAATGAACTTAGAAAAGGGGAAGAATAATGCGTGATGATGTATTAAGTTGGAATCAATATTTTATGGGCATGGCTCATTTGAGTGCAAAGCGTTCAAAGGATCCAAATACGCGTGTAGGAGCTTGTATAGTCAATCCTCAAAAAAGAGTGGTTGGACTTGGATACAATGGTTTTCCTTATGGTTGCGAAGATGAGGAGTTTCCTTGGGATCGAGATGGTGAATTTCTCGAGACTAAGTATCCCTATGTTGTGCATGCTGAATTGAATGCAATCTTAAATAGCATTCAAGACCTTCATGGTTGTACTTTATATGTATCGTTATTTCCTTGTAATGAATGTGCAAAGGCCATTATTCAGGCTGGTATTTCTTGCGTAGTATATGAAAGTGATAAGTATGATGGAACTGAAGGTAATATTGCGAGTAAGCGAATGTTTCATGAGGCGGGAGTAAAGCTTGTACAGCTTCCTTATGAGATTGATGTAGAAACAAAAATCAGTGAGCGTTAAGTCATCCAATTAGATGACTTTTTATTTTAGTTATGGTAAATGAAGAGGATGCTTTTGCGAGTGTTTTGACACTGAAAAAGAATTATATGGTCATGGTCATCTGTGAAATATTGATTCTCTTATTGTATTGTGGATTCTATATCACAATAGTTCGTAGAATTTCTAAAAAATCTGATGAACTTAATGAAGATTTAAATGGACTTAAAGAAATTAATGATAAAATAGGACATATCGCAGGTGATACACTCATTATTACTGCATCATATGCTCTACAAGAAATCTTCTTAGATAATTCCTATCGTGTAGGTGGAGATGAGTTTGTGGTCATTGGACAAGATGTATCCGAACTCTTATTCTTTGATCAATATGCAAAATTACTTAAACGAATGAAAGAATTAGAAATCAGTGTTGCGACAGGTTGTGTGTGGAAAGAAACTTGTTCAAATCTATCTGAAACTTTACAAGAAGCGATCAAAAGATGTATGAAGATAAAGAGTGATATTATTCTTTAGTTGAAAATGATCGAAGAAGACAAAAAAGATTGGAAATTAAACTCCAATCTTCTGTGTGTTTTTGAAATGAAGCTTTGCCACTTGGTAAAGCTTTTCTTTTCCAAATTTTTGTACGAATTTCTTGCCGCACACATCCACCTTGCTTCCGGCACCTTTCTCAAATTTAAAATCATATTTTTCTTCCATAAGATCCCACGTTTCTAGAAAGGCATTTCTTGCCAGGATACTCGCACAAGCTACTGCTAGGTATTTGTTTTCGGCCTTGGTCTCAAAAGTGATACCTCTAATGACTTCAGGAAAGCCTTGTAAGTAGCGATAGTAACTTTTTTCTTGCACAAACTGATCAATAACAATCTGCTTAGGAAGCGTATATCCTTTATGCACCAAATTTACATAAGCCTGGTTATGCAGGCGACACTTCATATCCACCATATTACAAGTATCATGCATGTCATTATATTTTGTATTGGGAACAATCAAAATACTATGTGGACACACTTCCTTGATGATAGGTGCAAGCTTACGAATCTTAACATCATCCACCTGCTTTGAATCTTGAATGCCAAGATGTGCAAGTTTTTTTCGAGCCTCTTTTGTGACAATACAGCTAGCCACTACAACTGGACCAAAATAATCACCAGTACCCACTTCATCGCTGCCCGCTTGATCTTGTGCTTCACTATTTGTTTGTTTTGGTTCTAACCAAGAAAGATCGGCTCCCTGAAATACAACTTTACCACTTGTATATGCCGTAATCGAACATTCTTTCGTCTTGATTTGATAGTACGTATACTGTGGTGTACTTTCTTTTAATATAAAAGGAGATAATCTATTTTTTAATTGAAAGATCTCTTCTTTTGTCATATTCTTTGTCAATGTTGCCATTTTAATCACCTTATTTAGTTTACCATAAATTTTGTGTTAAAATAGGTGAGAACGGAGTATTTTATGGAACAAAATTTTAGAAACGAATTAAACCAGGCTATTGATTTTTCAAGTGTATTAACACAGGTTTCTGCATTTTCTAGCTTTTCTTGCGCCAAAGAAAAAATTTTAAATGCGTTACCTGTATTTGATAAATTAGAAATACAAGAACAATTAAACTATGCCAAAGAAGCCATTCAGTTTGAACAAGCCGGAGGCTTACTTTCTTTATCAGGAGCGAATGATATTTCTTTACCAGTCTCAAAAGCTTCGAAACAGATGACACTAACAAGTAAAGAATTGATTTCCATCTACCATTTTTTAACGGCTGTTAAACAAGCCAAACAAAGCCTGGATGAATCTGACTATCCAAAACTGACAAATTTAGCTCAATCTATGGATGGATGTACACGTTTGATGGATTCTATCATTTCAAAGATTGATCTAACAGGATCAGTCAAAGAAGATGCGACACCCGCATTAAAAAGTATGCATAAGGCGTTGGTAGATACGCGCTTAGCATTACAATCAAAATCAAGACAGTTTTTAAAGAAGAACAGTTTAAAACTTATGGAAAATATGACGACAACTGTATCTGGACGTGTTGTTGTCTTGGTTCGTGCCCAAGACAAGAATGCCTTTGGCGGTATGATTCATGGACAATCAAGTTCAGGACTCGCCTATTATGTTGAACCATCCAGCTTTGTAGCTGATAATAATGAGATTTCTTCTTTGATGATTCGAATTGAAGAAGAAAAGAAGCGAATCTGTAGGGAATTGTCGATGCAAGTTAAGAAAAATGCGTTGTCTTTAACTTCGGCATTAGAAACATTAACTGTAATTGATGTAGCTTTCACAAAGGCAAAATGGGCAGTGCGCTATGATGGATGCATTCCATCTTTACAATCAAGAGATCACTCTATGTATTTAGAACATGCCAAACATCCTTTGATTGATGAAAAGAAAGTGGTCTGTAACACATATGAATTAACGGATAAACAAGCTTGCCTTATGATTTCAGGACCAAACATGGGAGGTAAGACTGTCACATTAAAGACAATCGGACTCTTTGTAGCTTTGGCCCATGCAGCTTTTCCAGTATTATGTCATAAAGCCATTCTACCATTCTATCAATCGATGTATTTTGACATTGGAGATCATCAGTCCATTGAAAATAACTTATCGACTTTCTCAAGTCATATTTCTCGTCTTTCTCATATTTGTCAGAAGAGTGATGAAAATAGTTTTATCCTATTGGATGAAATTGGAAATGGTACCGATCCATTGGAAGGAGCCAGTCTTGCGGTTGCGATTTTGGAATATTTGATTTCAAAAAGAAGTACGATTATTACTTCAACTCACTATTCGCAAGTAAAAACATATGGAAAAGCGAATGATTCTGTATTAGTATCGAGTGTTGAGTTTAATCCAGAAACATTAAAGCCAACCTATAAATATATTCCTGGTGTATCTGGAGCAAGTTATGCCTTTCATATTGCCAGAGAATACAATTTAGAAGAGTCCATTTTAGAAAGAGCGGATTTTTTGAAGAATGAAAATGAAAAGCAGACAGAAAAAGAATTGGAGAAATTAGAAAAACTTCAAAATGATGTCTTGAAACAAAAGGAGCGTTTTAATCAATTGATTGAAGATGCGCACCGCGTTCAAAAGGAGGCTTACGAAAAAGAAAAAGAAATCGAAAAGCGTAAGGCCCAATTGGATACATCGTATCAGGAACAATTGAATGAGATGCTCGAAAAGAAAAAGGCAGAGGCCAAAGAAATCTTAACTGTGCTTCGTAAAGAAAAGACGGGTAAGCAGCATAAGCAGATTGAAAAGATGCATGAACTGGATCTTTTAAATGAGCATGTTGAAGAAATCGAAGACGATAAGAAAGAATTTAAGGTTGGTGATTATGTAAAAATCACAGGTTTAAATTCGCATGGTGAAATTGTGGATATTCGAAGAAATGAAGCTACCGTTTTAACGAATGGTATGAAGATGAAGGTGAAAATTTCGAAGTTGGAGCCTATGCATAAGCCACAAATCAAGAAAGCAACTTATAAAGCGCATGTAGAATCGGTATCCAGTCGTTTTCCTTTGGAGTTGAATCTAATTGGAATGCGTGTTGAAGAAGGCATTGCTGCTTTAGATAAATATTTAGATCAAGCTGTCGTTAAACACATTAAACAAGTGCGTATCATTCATGGTATGGGTACGGGTGCTTTGCGTACAGCCGTATGGAAGGATTTAAAGAAACAACCAAATGTTTCTAAGTTTAACAGTGCCGGTCCAAGTGAAGGTGGACTTGGTGCAACTATCGTTATATTAAAGTAGGGGATAAAATGAGTGTTTCTAAACATTTACAAGATAAATTAGCCTTACTTCCAGATTCTCCTGGTTGTTACATCATGAAAGATGAAAATCAGAATATATTGTATGTGGGAAAGGCCAAAGTATTAAAGAATCGTGTGCGTTCTTATTTTCATGGTACCCACAACAATAAGACGACGCGTTTAGTGTCGCACATTCGCGATTTTGAATTTATCGTGACAGGCAGTGAAAAAGAGGCTTTATTATTAGAAATCAATTTAATAAAAAAACATACGCCACCTTACAACATCATGTTTATGGATGATAAGACATATCCATATATTGAAATCACAAAAGAGAATAATTTTGTGGTGCGTACAACACGAAATATCAAAAATAAAAAGAGTGAATATTTTGGGCCGTATCCAAGTAGTCAATCGGCTTATGAAATCGTGAAATTAATCAATCAGATCTTTTGCGTACGTAAATGTCGTCATATTCCAGATTCTCCGTGTTTGTACTATCACATGCACCAATGTCTAGGACCTTGTATTCATGAGATTGATCCTAAGGAAAACGAAGTGACGCGTAAAAAAATTAAGAAGTTTTTGCAGGGAGACACCAAAGAGGTGATGTATTCTTTGCAGGCTAAAATGATGGAGGCCAGTGAAAACTTGCAGTTTGAAAAAGCACAGGAAATCTATAATACGATCCAAGCATTAGAGCATGTCATTGAAAAACAGACGATTGACTTTAAAGATCGTGCTAATCGTGATGTATTTGGATATTATGTGGATTCTGGATATATTTCTTTTCAAGGTTTCTTTATTCGTCAAGGAAAATTATTGGAGAGAAATATGTCAATTACACCGTTATATGAAGATGAGATGGATGCCTTTACTAGCTTTATCATGCAGTATTATGAAAAAAATGTGGTGCCAAAAGAAATTTTGGTGCCGTCCGGAACGCCTGTGGATGTTTTAAAGGAAGCTTTAAATACGAATGTGCATATTCCGGTTCGTGGTGAAAAAAAGAAACTGATAGATTTGGTTTATAAAAATGCCAAGGAAGCCCATGAACAGAAGTTTAAACTGGTATTTCGTAAGGATAATGAGTTGCGTCAGGCCAATGAAATGTTGTCAAAAATATTCAATGCGGATATTCATACGGTTGAAATGTTTGATAACTCCCACATCCAAGGTACGTTTAATGTGAGTGGTTTGGTTGTCTTTAAGGATGGCTTACCCGATAAGAATTCATATCGTCATTATAAATTAGATGGGTATCGCAGTGATGTGGACAGTATGAAAGAAGTCATTTATCGAAGATACTTTCGATTGTTGAAAGAACATTTGCCGATGCCAGATTTATTGTTGGTGGATGGTGGTGCTGCACAGATTGCTGCGGCCAAAGAAATTATAGATATGTTGCAGCTTGATTTAAGAGTGGCAGGACTTGTAAAGGATGATAAGCATGCGACAAGAGCGTTGATGGATGTGAATTTAAATGAAATTCAGATTGATTCCAAATCGAGCTTATTCTTCTTATTAACACGTATGCAGGATGAAGTGCATCGATTTGCGATTTCATATCATAGAAAACTTCGAAATCAGTCTATGACAAAATCTGTATTGGATACGGTGAGTGGTATTGGGCCGAAGCGTAAAAAGGAATTGTTGAAGCATTTTAAAAGCATGAAGCAGATGCGTCTTGCGAGTGTAGAACAATTGAGTGAAGTGATTCCAGAAGATGTGGCTAAGATTCTATATGCTCGTTTGCATGAGAAGTAATAGTCTAGTATAATGGGGTGCGTGAGGTACTTATTTTGATTAGTAAAAAAGAATTGCGAGCACGTATTTTATTGATTGTGGTTTGTCTAGCGGTTGGCTTATATTGTCTATATACTATGGATAAATCGTACGATCCTTTAGCTCGATATCCTTATACAACCGATGAAAATCGTGATGTTTTATTAAAATATCTAGATAGTGATGATATTGATTATTTGGTAAATCAACATATTACTCCGGATAAATTTATGGATTTTATAGAGTTGAAAGATTTCGATTTAAAAAATACGTTATATTATAAAGAAGCCAAGGAAACGCAGGATGCAGATAATGAATACATCGTCAATTTTGTGAATCGTTTTCGAAAGAATTTTTCGTATGATTCTTTAAAACAAATGTTGATGCACTATTCATATATTGATTTAACGACGTTCTATGAAAACGAAGCTGTATTATATTCAGATTTAAGATTGATTGCTGATCCAACCAATCCGTATGCTGTATTAAATCAGGAAAATACGGTATATAAGTATATACCAGAAAAGATTACGACATTTAATACTATCTTTGTTCAAATATGTATGGTCGAAGATCTAACGAATATGTTAGATTCGTATGCGTCTGTTATGGATGGTCAGGATCATTTGAATTTGGTCAGTGGTTATTTGAATTATGAACAAATTCTAGATCAATATGTCAATGCATCCAAAGAATATGAGGGTGTTGACCACTATATGTTTAGTGCCGGCAAAAATGAGCAGCAACTCGGGTATACGATTGTATTAGAGGGCCATGATGAATGGATCGATCTATGTAGGCAATATGTCGATGATGAATATGATTATTCAAAAGTCGAAGAAGAACTGTCTGAAGAAAGTAAAAAGCGTATGGAATGGATTGAAGAAAATGCGTATCGCTATGGTTTTGTAATTCGTTACCAACAGGAACAAGAAAAGAAGACGGGACATTGGTATCAGCCTTTTATGCTTCGTTATGTGGGTGTAAAAACCGCAAAATTAATGCATGATAGCGGCAAGGGTATGGAACAAATGTCATTTCCGGATGAATTGGAGTAAAAGACTTTATGAAAATAGTAGTTGTGAGTGATTCTCATGGAAGAAACGATATATTAAAAACAATCCAGGAAAAACATCCAAATGCGAAATTGTTTATTCATTGTGGTGATTTAGAGGATGATCCGATGAATTTTCCAGGCTATATCATTGTGCGTGGAAACAATGATTATTTTGGTCGTTTTGAAAATGAAAGAATCATACCGATTGGTAAACATCAAATTTATGTAACACATTCTCATCGGTTCTCTTATTTTTTAAGAAGTGAGCAACTGGTGAATCGTGCTAAAGAATTGAATTGTGACATTGTATGTTTTGGACATACACACGTATCCTTTTTAGATCGTTTCGATGGTGTTACATTAGTAAATCCAGGATCTTTATCGCATTCTAGAGATGGAAAGCCATGTAGCTATGCGATTTTAGATATAAATGAAGATGACGTTCAGGTTGAATTAAAATTTGAACCTGAGTGGTAAGAAAGAGGGAAGTTTTATGTACAAAATAAGCGAATTATATGATTTAGATCATACTTTGGCAAAAGAATATTTAGCAAAGTTTGAATATCCTTGGCAAGCTTTGTCGGGAATCAAAGACTTGATTTTAGAACTGGGTAAAAACTTAGGAGAAGATTATGTGGAAGTCAAAGAACATGTATGGGTACACAAGAGTGCCAATGTCTTTGAAAGTGCATATCTAGGAGCTCCATGCATCATTGGTCCTGAAACAGAGGTTCGTCATTGTGCTTTTGTGCGTGGAAGTGCTTTAGTGGGCGCAAACTGCGTAGTTGGTAATAGTGTGGAATTAAAGAACTGTATTTTATTTGACAATGTAGAAACACCTCACTACAACTATGTAGGAGATAGTATTCTTGGATATCATTCTCACTTGGGTGCTGGGGGTATCACAAGTAATTTAAAGAGTGCTCGTGACAATATCATCTTAAGAAGAAAAGATGAAAATTATAATGTGGTTGAAGAATTTGAAACAGGATTAAGAAAAATCGGTGCCTTTATGGGTGATTATGTAGAAGTTGGATGTAACTCTGTACTTTGTCCAGGAACGATTATTGGTCCACACACAAATGTATATCCACTATCTCGTGTGCGTGGTCAGATTGCGGCAAATTCAATCTTTAAAGATGATTCACACGTGACTTTAAAGGATTAATCTTACGAACTTGTAATTTTACAAGTTCTTTTTCTTATGTTAATGTTTAGGTATGAAAAAGTTTGTTAAGTTTATATTTAAATTATTATTAATCTTGATTATTGCCTTTGTAGGCATCTTTTTTGGCAAAGGATATTGGGGTTATTTAGAATTAACACAATCTCAATCTGTGGATGATGTGGTAAGTGAAGTCACATCTAGATCTACTTTTGTCGGATATGATGATTTATCACCTGAACTCGTACGGGCAACAGTGGCAATAGAAGATCGTCGTTTTTATGATCATAGAGGCGTTGATTATATTGGGCTTATGCGTGCACTTGTATCCCAATTTGATGATGATCTATTAAAGAGTGGTGGTTCTACGATTACGCAGCAATTGTCTAAAAATTTATATGGTATGTTTGATGGTACGTGGGATCGTAAAAGTACAGAATTATTTGTAGCGCGTTATTTGGAGAAGCATTATTCTAAAAATGAAATCATTGCCCTATATGTGAATGTGATCAATTATGGAAATAACTATACAGGTATCTATGAAGCAAGTTATGGATATTTTGATACAGATCCAGAAGATCTGACTATAGCGCAGGCTTCTTTACTTGCAGGGATTCCCCAATCGCCAAATAATTATGAATTAGTTTATCATTTTGCCCAAGCCAAACAAAAACAATATGCCGTATTAAAGGCGATGGCTGAGTGTGGCTATATTTCAGAGAGTGATATTGCGACATATTATAATGCATCTGTTTAAGGATGCATTTTTTTCATCTTTTCTAAAATAGTTTAATAAATTTCGTATATAAGTATGTAGAAAGTGCCTACTAGAAAAGAGATGCTCATGAGGAGTGCAAATTTATTAAATGATTTCGCCTTTAAATATGTCTTTGGCGAAGATTGTAAAGAGATAATATGAAGTGACCTCCTATTGTCAATACGTGGATTACGACTCATAATTGAATTGATTAAAAACACTTATGGTGTCGATGCCATAACACAATAGGAGGTCACTATGAAAAGTAT
>NZ_JACRWH010000011.1:0-45216 GCF_014306155.1 Holdemanella hominis
TCTCATCAAGCGTGACAATATAGTAAATGAAAAGATAAGTGAACTGAGTATAAGGAACAAAATTAGTTGGAAGCAAGGCATGAGTGGATTTACATTGAGTACACTGGATACGCTGAACAGGAATTTGAATCTTACAATCACCACTGGAAATATCATCAATAATCACAAATCTTTTGTAGTGTCCATATAAGATAAAAAGACCAACGACACCACAAACAGGACAATGTAAAGAAAGCAGATCAATCGAAGCAACAAATGCTTGATAATCATCTTTGTTCAAAATCAGGTTGAAGTCGTTGGTAATTTTCAGTATCATAATATTGTCTAAGAGGACGGGTAGAAATCGCAACTTTGGTCGGTGAAGGATTTCTACCTTTTTTATTTACGTCCAATCCCTTCTAAGAATACTGTAACAAAAAGATAGGAAATGTTCACCCTAAAAGTGTTTAAAGGATATCTCTTTCTCAGAGTTAAAATCCCTATGACTTTTAAAGGTTGATTTATCCCTATCCAGTTTTATATATTCATTTAAGTCATCTTAGGATGACTTTTTTTCTTTATATTGACTATTATTTTGTTTCTTAGTTTAATAAAACTATGATTATTAATGCGAGTGGAAGAACAGATATTGTAGCATATTATATGGATTGGTTTGTGAACCGATGGAATGAAGGATATTTTGATGTAAGAAACCCTTTTAATCCAAAACTTGTCAGTCGTATCTTTGTATCTGATGTAGATATGATTGTATTTTGTACAAAAAATCCATTGCCATTGTTAGATGCGATTCATTTATTTCCTGTGCCCATTCAACTACAAGTCACTATCACCGGATACTTTAAAGATATAGAGCCTAATGTTCCAGATAAGAAACAAGTCATTGAATGTATTAAAAAGCTATCATCCTATTTAGGCAAAGAAAATGTATGTGTGCGATATGATCCAATCCTTTTGAATTCCAAATATAATGTTGATTATCATATTCGTGCCTTTAATAAATTATGTAAAATGTTAAAAGGATATGTATCTAAAGTGATTGTCTCTTTTGTGGATGATTATAAAAATGTTCGAAATAATCATTTGGATTATCATGAACCCTTTAATGAGGAATATCTTAAATTAAAAGAAGCTTTTGAAAAGAATGATATAAAAGTTGTGAGTTGCATGGAAAATAAATATCATATTGGTGATGAAAACGATTGTTGCGTCAGCATTAAATATGCCTTTGAAAGAACTGGCAAGCTCTTTAAAGAGTGGAAGGCAAGAGACTGCCATTGCGTAAATATGGTGGATATAGGAGCTTATAATTCTTGTTTACATGGCTGCAAATATTGTTACGCCAATTTTGATTCGAGACAAATTGCGTCAAACTATAAGATGCATGATATAAATTCTAGTTTGTTGATTGGACATTTGAGCTTGGATGATCAAATCAAGATACGTAAAAAATAAGAGTGAAGCTATTTTGCTTCACCCATTAATTTTGTATAGATTTGTGTTAATTCTTTTTTTTCGTCATCTGTCATTTTTCTTTCGGTCGCATCATGACTTTCTAATGTTCCTTCATGTCCATCAATGGCTTTTCCATTCTTTACAACCAACACTAGAGGAACATATAAGGTTAGAATACCTTCATCGTTATTTGACATATAATCTTGGATATATGGTTCAATAATCGCTTTTTGCTCATCTGTATAAAGACGATTCTTTTCTTCGTCTCTTACTTTTACATATTGGATGTCGATTCCATTGTCTTTTGCGACTTTCTTTAAAATGGGTTTAGCTTCTTTGCACCAAGGACAACTTGAAAATTCGAAATATAAAACACCCGATTTTTCTTGCGTGAAATATTGAATGGCTTCATCAAAGCTGATTTCATTGAATGTTGTCTTTGTATCATCTTTTGAATTACACGTTTCTTCTTCGCTTGTGACATCACAAGCTTTTTTTGAAGATGAAGCTGTGTATTTTGTCTGCGACTGACAGGCACATAGCGTTAAACTTAAAAGAATCAATAATAATTTTTTCATGTCCCTAATATACAAACAATTCAAAAAAAAGTAAAGAAAAAGCTCCGATTTCTCGAAGCTTAAAAATCTTAGTGGGGCGGCTGACGCGATTCGAACGCGCGAGTGACGGAGCCACAATCCGCTGTGTTAACCAACTTCACCACAACCGCCATGTTTGCTTGACGCTTAAATAATATACCATGTGATTCTGTACTTTGCAAGTAAAAAAACAAAATAAATTAAAAAAAGTGTATTTTTTTTCGTATAAGAGTATATGAAGGTAAAAGAGATGGAAGTGGAACAGCGCCCACGAGAAAAAGCGCTACGCTATGGCTTAGAATCCTTGAGCGATTTAGAGTTGGTTGCCTTGATTCTTCAAAGCGGGAATAAAAATCGTTCTGTATTCGAAATTGCATCCGATGTATTGAAAGAAAGTGAAGGTTTATCAAAATTAATGTCAATGCATGTAAATACACTGATGCAGATTCAAGGAATACGAGAAGTTAAAGCTTTACAGCTTCTGGCAAGTGTGGAACTCAGTAAACGTGTCATTAGATCAAAGGTGTATCATGCCTCCATTATGAGACCTGAAGATGTGATTGAATGGTTTGAATTTGAGTATGGCTCTATGCCACAAGAATGTTTTATTGCTCTGTATTTAGATACAAAAAGTAAACTCATTTCTCATCGTGTTTTGTTTAAGGGAACTTTGAATGAAAGTGTAGTACATCCTAGAGAAGTGTTTAAAGAGGCTTTTCTTCAAAACGCAAACTCCGTTTTACTTGCCCATAATCATCCTTCTGGTGATTGTACACCATCCAAAGCAGATTTTGAGGTAACCTATAAAATGGTTCATGTCGCAATGACAATGGGAGTGAATTTAATTGATCATATTATTGTAGGACAAAATCAATATTATTCATTTAAAGAGCATAAATATCTCGATTGAAAGAAGGAGGCTTTATCGCTATAATATAAGTTAGTTTGGGGGATATTATGCGTAAATTTACTCGAATTCAAAAAAGATTACTTACGACAATTGTCGTTTTATGTATACTAGCATGTGCAATGTTTGGCTTAAGACAAAACTCCATCACGAATATTGGATATAGTGCATGGACATACTTAAAATATGGATTAATTCAATATCCGTTGTCTTCAATCGGAAATGCAGTTAATGATTTTGCGAATCTTTGGCATGCTTATGATGATAATGAATATTTGTCAAAACAATTGGCAGAACAAAAGAATTATCAGACGGCATATGAAGATGAAAGAAATAAAAATAAACAACTTGAAGGGTTGCTTGAAATGAAAGGCGGATTTGGAGATGCTAAAACAATTAGTGTATCTGTTTTAGAACGTTCAAGTGATTCGTGGTTGCAGACAGTGACAATTTCAGCTGGCAAAAAACAAGGGGTAGAAAAGAATATGCTTGTGGCAACAAGTGATGGTGCCATTGGCTTGGTAGAAAGTGTTCAAACAATGACGAGCGCTGTACAATTGTTGACAAGCCAGCATTTAAGTAATGATATTGCGATAAAGATGTCTTTGGAAGATGGTACAAGTGTAGAAGGTGTTTTACAATCGTATGATACAGAAAAAAAGGCATATCGAGTATCTTTGTTTGACAATGATGCGATTGTCACAAAAGGACAAAAAGTTGCGACAAGTGGTAAAGGTGGAAACTATCCGAGTGGAATTTTGATAGGTGAAGTAAAAGATGTATCTTTAAATGATGACTCCATTATTTCAACTGTCTATGTATCACCTGTATCCAATATGAAAAGTTTTGACTATTGTCTTGTGATTGGAAAAGAGGAGAGTAAATGATAAATAAGGAACGTTATTCATTTATTTTCTTAGCCATTTTAGCGATGTTAGATCAATTGATTGCTTCTTTGTTTGGCGTTGATTTTACATATTCCTCACTATCTTTAGTTAGCCATCTATGTTTTTGTGGATGTCTATTAGTAGTGTTTCATGAAAGAAGTTTAAATCGGTTTCTATATGCTTGTTTATGTGGCCTTTGTGTGGGAATGTTTTTTACTTCAGACTGGCTTGTTAAGATGCTTTTGTTTGGATTGTTTGGCTGGGCTATTGGCTTTTTTCAAGAAGCGATGGATCAAGATCACTGGGTACAATTCGGTATTGTATTCCTAATGATGTTTGCGAATGATTTAATTTGTTTTTTTGGCGCAAAGATCTTCGGATATCTCACAATGAGCTTTGTGAAATGGTTTATTCACATTGAAGCTTTGACTTTGATTTTTAATGGTGTGGCTATATTCGTGTTGATCTATATTATTACAGTATTCATGCGATATGCGACAATCAAAGATATTCGATTTAAGCGGATGGAAAAGTTGAAAATGCAAAATATTCGAAGGAAATGAGTCAGGGATTCGTTTCCTTCTTTTCATATATGTTAAAATAGAAGAAAAGAGGTACGCGTATGAAAAAACTATTATTATTAGATGGAAACTCCATGCTGTTTCGTGCATATTATGCAACGTTATATACACATAGAATGACTACATCCAATGGCATTCCAACCAATGCGGTTTATGGCTTTGTGATGATGTTGAACAAGGCAATTGATATTATTGAACCAGATAAGATTTTAGTGGCTTGGGATGCAGGAAAACCTACGTTTAGGCACAAACAATTTGAAGCGTATAAAGGAACACGAAAACCATTGGATGAAGAATTGATTGTACAATTTCCAATTGTTAGAGAATACTTGGATGCGGCTGGAATCAAACGTTATGAACAAGAAGGCTATGAAGCTGATGACATTATTGGAAGTATGGCCAAATGCTGCAAAGATGTTCAAACTACAATTCTGACTAGTGATCGTGATTTATTACAGTTGATTGATTCAAGTACACATGTTCTTTTGATGAAAAAGGGCTTAAGTGAAATGGATCTAATGGACGAACAAAATTTAATGGATACGTATGGAATTACTCCAAGTCAAGTTATTGATATGAAAGGATTAATGGGTGATACAGCCGATAATATTCCAGGCGTAACCGGTGTTGGTGAAAAGACAGCCTTGCGTTTATTGAATCAATATTCCACTGTAAAAAATGTTTATGCTCATATTGATGAGGTAAAAGGGAAATTAAAAGAAAAGCTAGAAAAAGATAAAGATAATGCCTTCATGTCTTTAGAATTGGCTACTATTTATACAAAGATGGAATTGCCATTTGAATTATGCGATTGTGAGTTTACAGGAATTCAAGATAATGTGAATGCATTCTATGAGAAATATGAAATGCGATCATTGGTAAATCGTACTAAACAGACTAAAGAGGAAAAATGGCCTTTAAAAGAAGTGGACCATTTTGAATTTGAAAATATGGATGACGTTATGGTTATGCCAGTATGTACTCAAGAGCCTTATTTAGATCAAAAATTGTATGGTTTTATGATTCCAAAAGATAAAACTGTTTATTATATTTCAGTAGAAAACGCATTAGAGGATACAAATTTTAAAACATTGTTGGAAACAAAAGAAATGAGTACATGGGATACAAAGGAAATGATGCATCTATTAGATCGCTATGGATTTAAATGGAATACTTTTAGTAATGACTTGCATATTGCTGGATTCTTATTGAATTCTACCGCAACAGATAGTGATGCAGTCTTAGAAGCACTTCAAATTCACCTTCCAGAATCTTTCCATGATGTATCTAAGAAGACAAAAGAGTCTCCTGCTTATAGTTTGGAAAGAGAAAAGGCAATCTATCATAGCTTGACTCAGCAACTATATGAAAAAAAGGATAAGCTTCGTGCTTCTTTAAAAGAAGAAAATGTATTGTCTTTATATGAAGATATTGAAATGCCATTAACACATGTCTTGTTTTCAATGGAACAAGAAGGTATTTCGATTCAAGAAAGTTTTTTAGATGAGTATGGAGCTTCATTAAACGAGAAATTGGATGCTCTTGCTCAAAAAATCTACTCACATGCAGGTATGATTTTTAATATCAATTCACCAAAACAATTGGCGAATGTCTTATTTGATGAGTTGAATTTAAGTTCAGGTGGAAAAAAACGTTCAACATCCGCAGATGTATTAGAGAAGCTTCGTGGAAAACATCCAATCATTGATGATATTCTTGAGTATCGAAAAATTGCGAAGGTATCCAGTACATATATTGATGGCTTGAAAAAACATATTCGTTCGGATCAAAAGATTCATACTTCTTTTAATCAGACAATGACACAAACTGGAAGACTTTCAAGTAGTGAACCAAACTTACAAAATATTAGTATTCGAGATGAGTTAGGTAAAGAAATTCGTAAGGCGTTTGTCGCCGAAGATGGCTATCACTTATTGTCTGCTGATTATTCGCAGATTGAATTAAGAATGTTGGCACATATGGCCAATGAGGATCACATGATAAAAGCGTTTAATGAGGGTTTGGATATTCATACAAAAACGGCAACTTTAATTTTTGGGTGTTCACCAGAAGAGGTAGATGAACATAAAAGAAGAATTGCCAAGACAGTTAACTTTGGTATTGTATATGGACAAACTGAATTTGGTTTATCTTCACAATTAAATATCACACGAAAAGAAGCGGGTGAATTTATGAAGATGTACTTTGAAAGTTATCCTCAGATTCACGAATATATGAATCAATTGATTGATTTCTGTAAAGAACATGGATATGTCGAAACATTATTCCACAGAAGAAGAGAGATTCCTGAAATCAACGATAAGAATTTTATGACACGAGAATTCGGTAAGCGAGCTGCCATGAATGCACCAATTCAAGGTAGTGCAGCCGATTTGATCAAGATTGCGATGTTGAAAATGGATCAAGCTTTAAAGGATGCTAATGTAAAATCAAAAATGCTTCTTCAAATCCATGATGAATTGATTTTCTTGGTGCCAGATGAAGAATTGGACTTGATGCAAAAACTTGTTAAAGAAACAATGGAAAGTGCAATGGAATTAAAGGTTCCATTAAAGGCAAGTATTAGTGTTGGAAAGTCATGGTATGAGGCAAAATAATGCCGGAAGCACCAGAAGTACAAACCGTATTAAGTACGTTGGAAACACAAATTAAAGATGTTTCAATTGAAGATGTATTGATATATTATCCTAAGATTATTGATAATGTAGAAGTAGAAACTTTTAAAAATCAATTAATTGGGCAAACATTCCATTCATTTAATCGACTTGGAAAATATTTGATTTTTGGTCTGGATGACTATGATCTAGTTGTTCACTTAAGAATGGAAGGTAAATTTTATCTTTATAATATGCTTTGTGAGAATAAACATATTCATATAGTGTTTAAATTAAATAGTGGAACCTATATGTCGTATCATGATACAAGAAAATTTGGAAGAATGTATTTGTATTCTAAAAAAGAAGATATTCATGCATATCCTTGTTTTAAAAATGTTGGATATGATTATATGGATGAAAGAGTGAATGGAATGTATTTCTATACCTGTGTTCATTCGTTAAAACGAAATTTGAAATCCTGCCTGTTAGATCAATCGATTATGGCAGGTGTTGGAAATATTTATGCGGATGAGATATGTTTTGCCTCAGGATTAGATCCAAGAAGCCGTGCCTCAAAGCTTTCAAAGAAAGATTGTGAGAAAATAGTTTTTCAGACAAAGCGAATCTTGCAGGGAGCTACACGTTTTGGCGGAACAACCATTCGTTCTTATACCTCAAGTTTAGGGGTAACGGGACGTTTTCAACTCTATTTGAATGTACATGATCAAACACAATGTAAAGTGTGTCATCATGCTATTAAAAAATTAACTGTATCACAAAGGGGGACTTATCTATGTCCAAATTGTCAAAAAAGAAAGTAATAGGAATCACTGGATCTATGGGTTCAGGAAAGAGTGAGATTTCTCGATATTTAAGAAAAAAATATCCTGTTTTAGATTGCGATCAGGTTAATGCGGATTTATTAAAAAAGGGAAATTTGGGTTATCAGAAATTAAATGATTTGCGTATTGTTGAATTGGATTCAAATGGACAAATCATTAAGGAAAGTTTAGCTTCATATATGTTTTCTAAGGCAGAACATAGAAAACAAGTGGAAGCCATCTTGCATCCTTTGATTTTTGAACAGATGCATAAATGGATTTATGAACAAGAGAGTTCGATTGTCTTTGTGGAAATGCCAATTTTATTTGAGATTTCTGCACAAGATCATTTTGACTCAATATGGTGCGTTGTGGCTGATTTAGATGTAGCCTTATCGCGCCTACAAACCTATCGCAATTTTACTAGGGAACAAGCTTTGGCAAGACTTGTATCACAGATGAATCCGGAAGAGAAGATGGCAAAAAGTGATATTGTACTGCAAAATAATAGTACGGTAGAACAGTTGCATAAACAAATAGAAGAAGCATTAAAAGAGGAGAAGGTACATGGCGATTGAAGTGCGTTGCATAGAACATTTATCTGTTGAACAAAGACAATCTTTGCATTTGTTGTATGGTCCTTTGATGGGGAAAAGTTCAATTTGTCTATATGAATTTTTAGGTTCTATTCAAAATTCTGTTGAATTAGAAGACGTATATTTACTGTTGAATATAAATGCTTCACAATTTGATAAGGCACGAAATTATTTAGAGCAATATCATTTAATTGAAACCTATGTTCATGAAGATGACATGTTGATTTTATTGTATGCTCCATTATTACCAGATAAATTTTTATGTCACGATACGTATTCAAGATTGTATTTGGCAAGTGTAGGATCAAAGTGTTTTGATAAAATAAAGGCAATGCTTCATAAAGATAAGACGATTTCTTCTGTATATACCAAAGTAGAAAGTTCTTTGGATGTTTCAATTTTAGATTCGTGGAACGAGTCTAAAGAGATTGCGTACGAAAAGGTGAAACCGACAATCAACCAAAAATATAATTTTGATTTTGCAACACTCTTCAAAGGGATGGATCGTGTTTTTCCGGTACGTTATCGAACTAATGAAAATTTAGATCGTATTGCACAGATGGCACAAATATATGGAATTGATGCCAAAGATATGCGTAGATACGTGCAAAGAAGTATTAATCCTTCAACACATGTATTTGATTTGGACAAATTAAAAGAGATGGTTATGCGTAATCGTAAGGTTATGGAAACAAGTAAAGATCCATATCAGATGCCACCTGTTAAATTTTTGCAGAATAAACAAAATGGTATTCCTGTTGTGAAATCGGATCAGGCATTGATTGAACGTTTATGCACACAATTCCAGCTTTCAGTTGAAGTTGTGAATACTTTGATTGAATATACTTTACATCAAACACATCAACAATTTTCTCGAAATTACGTAGAAAAAGTTGCGGCAAGCTGGGTTCGCCTGGGCGTGGATTCTAGGAAGAAAGCATTGGAAATTATCAACCAAGCGCCAACAGAAAATAAAAGAGAGAAAAAAGAAGAAAAGGTTGTACTTGATGAGAAGTTCTATACGCAAAAGGAAGAAAAATCAGATACGCAAATCCAACAGGAGATGTTAGAACTTCAAAAGATGTTGAAAGAAGGTAAGTTGTAGTGAATTTAAATATTAAACTTTCAGAAGAGCAAATGATGGAAAGACAAAAGAATATTGCTCGTTTAAAAGAGAATGAATGGATTCAAATATTTCTTGAACAGAATCATTTAGATGCATCTTTTGTAGAAGAAAATAGTGGCGTTTTGTTGCAGTGGATCAAGAGTGTGAGCGCATGTAGAAACTGTAAAGGATTGGATTATTGTGTACAGAAGATTCGTGGTAAAGCTACAAAATTAAAAATTGACGATTCTGGTTTCTTGAATGAATATTATGCTTCTTGTCAGTATGAACAAAAAAGAGATCAGCAATTGGCTCATCAAAGTAAATTTCGCTTTTCTCATATGTCTTTAAATGATTATTTAATCGATTTAAATGATGCCTGCTTTTTAAGTGCTGCCAAAGAAAAAGATTATATGACAGCTTATACCCAAAGTGTGAGTAGTATACCACTAAATCAAGGTGTGTATTTATATGGAAATCCAGGGACTGGAAAGTCTTATTTAATGAAAGGAATCTGTAATTACTATGCCAAAAATAATAAGAGTGTTTCTTTTGTACAGGTTCCATTATTAATTCAGGAATTGAAACAGTTTATGACAGATAATGAATATCGTCAAAGAGTGATGAACCATTTACGCTACAGTGATGTTTTGGTTTTAGATGATATTGGAGCTGAAAGTATTACGCAATGGACGCGAGATGAAATCTTACTTCCTGTTTTAGATGAGCGTATGAATAAAGGAATGAAAACATACTTTACATCAAATTATTCAATGGAAGAATTAGAACAGCAGTATCGTCTTGTGAATAAACCGAATAATACAATTGCGAGTCTAAGAATTCTAGAAAGAATTCGTACTTTGTCCAAACCTGTTGAATTATCCGGAAAATCACGTCGTTAGTTAATAATTTCACTTTTCAAATTAGGCGTTATGGAGTAGAATAGTTATGACAGAAATGTTTAAAGGAGGAATAGAGTAATGTTAGTATCTGCTACTGAAATGATCAACAAAGCTCACGAAGGGCACTATGCGATTGGTGCTTTCAACATCAATAACTTGGAATGGACAAAAGCTATCTTAGCTGCTGCTGAAGAAGCTAAATCACCAGTTATGTTAGGAGTATCTGAAGGTGCTGCTAAATACATGTGTGGTTTCAAAACAGTTGCTGCTATGGTAAAAGAAATCCACGATGCAATGGGAATTACAGTTCCTGTAGCTTTACACTTGGACCACGGTTCATATGAAGGTGCAAAAGCTGCTATCGAAGCAGGATTTACTTCTGTAATGTTCGATGGTTCTCACTATGCATTTGAAGAAAACTTAGAAAAATCAAAAGAAATGATCGCCTTAGCACACTCAAAAGGATTATCAATTGAATGTGAAGTTGGTGGAATCGGTGGAGAAGAAGACGGTGTCGTATCTGCTGGTGAATTAGCTGACCCTGAAGAATGTAAAACTATCGCTGACTTAGGTGTAGACTTCTTAGCAGCTGGTATCGGAAATATCCACGGTAAATATCCTGCAAACTGGGCTGGATTAAACTTTGATCGTTTAGGAGAAATCCAAAACGCAACAAACGGAAAACCATTAGTATTACACGGTGGTTCAGGAATTCCTCGTGAACAAGTTCAAAAAGCTATCACATTAGGTGTTTCTAAAGTTAACGTTAATACTGAATGTCAGTTAGTATTTGCTGAAGCAACTCGTAAATACATCGAAGCTGGAAAAGACCAAGAAGGAAAAGGATACGATCCACGTAAATTATTAAAACCAGGTGCTGATGCAATCACAGCATTATGTAAAGAAATGATGGAAAACTTCTTTGGTTCTGCTGGAAAAGCTGAATAATTAAAGTTTTTAAATAAAGCAGGCTTTAAGCCTGCTTTTTGCATAATTTGGAGGGAAAATACATGAAGTCAGTTGAAATTAATGATTTATTGTCTTATCACTTTTATGGAAATTTAAAAGTGAAAGATGAAGTAAAAGTTTTTGTTGATGGAGTAGTAGCAGAAAAAGAAAATGCTTATGAATATACTTTAAAATGCGTAAAGGACGATAAAGTATATGATTTAACTTCTTTTGGAAAAGAAGCAGGGTTTTATATCGAAAATGAAAATTCGGTTCTATTCTGTGGAAATCGTAAAAATATTGAAAAATCTACTTCTTTATATCGTTTATCATTAAATGGTGGAGAAGCCAAAGAAATTGCTCGCTTTGATAAACCAGGAATGAATGTTTTGGGATATTTAAACGAGAATACTTTGGTTTTGATGACTAAAGAAAAACTTGTTGAAGAAGAAAGTGATTATGAAGTGTTTGATGAGATTCCTTTCTATATGAATGGTCAGGGAATCACCAATAAACATCGTACACATTTATATACATATGATTTAGACACAAAAGAACTTGTTTGTGTTACAGAAGGTACTTTTGATGTGTCAAACGCAAAGATTCATGATGGTGCTTTGTATTATACAGGACAAAATTGGACAAGAAAACAAGCTTTATATGAAAATCTTTATAAATATGATGGGTCTGTAAGTACAGTTGTAGATGCTAAGGAAAGAAGTATTCAAAGTTTTGATTTTGTGGATGGTAAATTGGTTCTTATCGCAAGCACACATGAAAAATATGGTTTGAATGAGAATCCAAAATTCTTTGATCAAGACTTTAATTTAATTGCTGATTGGCAAGAATGTGTTGGAAACAGTGTAGGTACAGATTGTGCTTTAGTTGCAGGTAATGCGACTCTAGTAAATAAAGATGCGTTATATTTTGTTTCTACAATCTATGATCACAATAATTTGTATAAATTAGAAAATGGAACTATTGAACTTGTATTTGAATGGCCAGGAACAATTCAATCTTTCGCATTTGAAGATGACACATTATATTTTATTGGAGCTGATGTGGCAAGTCTTCAACAATTGTATAAAGTTGTAGATGGTAAAGCCGTTCAATTATCTGATTTTAATAAAATGGAAGATACATATGTGGCAGATCCTGTAGAAGTTAATTTTAGTGAAGATTTAACAGGATGGGTATTATTGCCTAAAGATTATGATGAAACAAAAAAATATCCGGCTATTTTAGATATTCATGGTGGACCTAAAACAGTATATGGAAAAGTGTTCTATCATGAAATGCAAGTGTGGGCAAGTAAGGGATACTTTGTATTCTTCTGTAATATTCATGGTTCAGATGGACGTGGCAACGAGTTTATGGACATTCGTGGAAAATATGGTACGATTGATTATGACGAATTGATGCAGTTTACAGATAAAGTCTTAGAAACATATCCTCAAATTGATTCAAGCAGAGTTGGTGTAACTGGAGGAAGCTATGGCGGATTTATGACAAACTGGATCATTGGTCATACGGATCGTTTTGCGTGTGCTGCTAGTCAAAGAAGTATTGCCAACTGGATCTCATTCTCTCAGACAAGTGATATTGGACCATACTTTGCACAAGATCAACAATCTGCTACATATGATGAAAATCCAGAAAAATTGTGGTGGCATTCACCATTGAAATATGCACGTAATGTGAAAACACCAACATTGTTTATTCACTCTGATGAAGATTATCGTTGTCCACTTTGTGAAGGCCTACAAATGTTGAATGCTTTATTAGATCAGAATATTGAAGCTCGCATGTGCTTGTTCCATGGTGAAAATCATGATTTATCACGTACGGGACTTCCTCAACATCGTTTGCGTCGTTTAAATGAAATCACAAATTGGATGGAAAAACATTTAAAATAGATGGCTTTTGGAATTTACAATATTTTTCTAGATTATCCGGATTGAATAGGCTATAATAGATAGGCATTACCTTGAAATGGGGGAAAATGAATGGAAAAAGTCATTAAAATTGAAGGTGGACATGATTTAAATGGAACAGTACGTATTAGTGGTTCAAAGAATGCGACTGTGGCTTTAATTCCAGCATGTGTTTTAGGAAATGAGCCGGTTACAATTTATGGTGTACCTAATATTTCAGATGTACAGTCTTTGATCGTTTTATTAAATGAACTTGGTGTTTATGTTGAAAAACGAGATGAAGAAACATTATATATAGATCCTACTCATATGGAAAATATTCCTATGGTATCTAAGGCTGTTTCAAAATTAAGAGCAAGCTACTACTTTATGGGAGCTTTGTTAGGAAAATTTGGTCATGCAGAAATTAAGATGCCTGGTGGATGTTACTTGGGTCCTAGACCTATTGATTTGCACTTAAAAGGGTTTGAGGCTTTGGGTGCAAATATTCAATATGAAAATGGATGTTATATATTGGATGCGAAAGAATTAAAAGGAACAAATATTTTCTTAGATATTTCGAGTGTAGGAGCTACAATCAACATTATGATGGCAGCTGTTTACGCAAAAGGTAGAACGGTTATTGAAAATGCCGCGCGTGAGCCTGAAATTATTGATATCGCAACATTATTAAATAAAATGGGTGCTAGAATTCATGGTATGGGGACAAGTACTCTTGTGATTGATGGTGTTGAATATTTAAAAGGCTGTATTCATGAAATCATTCCAGATCGTATTGAAGCAGCAACTTATGTGATTATGGCAGCTGCTATAGCCAATGACATGCGCATCGAAAATATTATTCCTCAACACTTGGAAGCCATTGTTATGAAACTTCAAGAAGTGGGAATCAATATGGAAGTTGGTTCGGATTTTATTCATGTATTTAAAACAGATAAACCTTTGAAACGTACAGAAATCTTGACAAAACCATATCCAGGCTTTGCCACAGATGTTCAACAACCATTTACTGTATTATTAACACAATGTGAAGGCCAATCTGTAGTAACAGAAACAATTTATACAGAACGTTTCAAACATTGTGCAGAGTTAAATAAGATGGGTGCTGACATTGATGTACACACACCAAGTGCGTTTATCAACGGAAAGACAAAGTTACATGGTTCTAAAGTAACTGCAACAGATCTTCGTTGTGGTGCTGGACTTGTCATCGCAGCTTTAATGGCTGATGGTGTGACAGAAATCCATGATATTTATCATATTGATCGTGGTTATGATAACTTGGACGGAAAGTTAGCTCATTTAGGAGCCAAAATGTGGCGTGAAGAGGTAGAAGATTAAAAGGTGTATGGTGACATACATCTTTTTTCTTTGTATAATCATCTTATGAACATGATGGAAATAACGGCGCAGATGCGCGAAAATAAAAAAATAGAATTCAAAGATCAATTAAAAATCGTCATTTTATTATCTGTACCTGCAATATTAGAACAATTAGTTGGAACGGCCATGAGTTATATTGATACAGCTATGGTTGGATCACTAGGTTATAAGGCTACGGCAGCCATTGGTGTTGTTGCTAGTACAACATGGCTTTTTGGAGGAATTTGTACAGCTGCGGTATTAGGTTTTTCAGTGCAGGTAGCTCAATATTTAGGGGCTGGTAAAAATAAATTGGCAAGACAGGTAGTATGTCAGTCGATTCTCTTTAATATCATCTTTGGTTTATGTATGGCATTGGTTGTGGTAGCATCCAGTTTTTATTTGCCAAAATTATTGGGGGCAGACCCATCAATTTGTAGAGATGCCACTTTATATTTGGCAATAGTAGGTGCTTTTGTTCCATTTAATATGATGGCGATGTTACATTCAGGAATGTTAAGATGTTCAGGGAATGCCGTGCTTCCAAGTCTTATGAATATTTCAATGTGTGTATTTGATGTTATTTTTAACTATTTCTTTATTTATATACTAAATTTAGGCGTTGCCGGAGCTGCACTAGGAACGGGAATGGCGCAATTGGTTGTAGGCTTTATCTTAATGTATATTGTAGTCAAAAAGGAAAAATCATTACGACTTCTAGGTGATGAATCGTGGAAATTTGATAAAGATATCTTGAAGAATGTAGTGAATCTTTCAATTCCAGCAGGTCTTGAAAGAGTGACACTATCCTTAGCTCAAGTTGTGATGACGGGTGTCGTTTCAGGAATGGGTGCAATCAGTGTGGCTATTAATTATGTGGCTGTTTCAGCAGAAGGATTATGTTATTTGCCAGCTTATGGAATTGGTGGTGCTGCAACTACATTGGTTGGACAAAGTATTGGGGCCAATCGAAAGGATATGGCAAAACGATTTGCGTATTTAACAACCTTATTATCTTTTGTTCTAGTGATATTTATGAGTGTTATCATGTTTGTGTTTGCCCCATTTTTGGCTTCAACACTAACGAATAGTCAAGGAGTTATTGATGGAGCTAGTGAGTGCTTAAGAATTGTTTCTTTTTCTGAACCATTATTTGCGATTAGTATTGTAGTAATGGGGGCATTACGTGGGGCTGGAGATAGTAAACGTCCTTTTATTCTAAATGCGTTGAGCATGTGGGGAATGCGTGTTTTACCAATTATTATTTTCACAAAGCGATATGGTGTTATTGGTGTATGGGCTACAATGACTTTCGAACTGGTATTTAGAGGTATTATATTCTTGATCCGTATGGTTCGAGGTAAGTGGTTAGATCAAAATTCAGTTAAATAAAAAAATTGAGTGGAAAATTCCACTCATTTCCTTATTCACCAGGATTTGATTTTAATACTTTACCTGTATTAAATAATTCAGCGGCTCTTTTAGCAGCTTCTAAACGATCTTCTTCGTTTTTATAATCAACATGAACTGTATAGCAGCCACAATCCATGCATTGTGCATAGAATCCGTTTCCTTCTTCTTCTAGAATCGAACCACCTTCACATAGAGGGCATTCGTGTAAATTAACTAATTCATCAATGTTTTGCATAAGAATCCTTCCTTCTTTTATTCTTATCTATTGTACAATCAAATGCTAAGAAAGTTAAGAGAAATTTAAGGTTTAATAAAGGAATGAAATGATATAATACATCGGTAACAATAAGGGGATGTTATTATGGATCAAAAGGATCGTGTATTTACACCTGCATTTGTTGCGAATTTATTTTTGATTGCAGGAACTGTTTTCTTGCTTTTAAAGGGGAAAATAAACGCATATGTAGGAGTAGATGGCTTAAAGCATGAAGGAATGGCTTTGGCACTCATTGGATTTAGTTTCATGGTTGTCGGAATGTGCATATGGATTGTAATATGGATTAGTTGCAGGATGAATAAATGAATTCATCCTTTTTTTGTGATAATTTCATTTTCTTAATACAATAATAGTATGAAGAATAAGAAAATGAATCATTTCTCAAAAATAATACGTTTTTAAATGATGGCTTCAGCCTGTATTTTGATTATACTGATTTTAATCATCATTTTGATGACATCACGTATTCAAGGGATGGCTCGTGTTGTCAATTATGCAGGATTAGTACGTGGAAAAACACGGCGGATTATTTAATTGGAAGATGCAGGAATGCCTCCAGATGAAATGATTGCGGATGTGGATAGATATATTAAAGGACTTCGTTTTGGCAGTGAAGTACTAGATTTAGTATCTTTAGATGATAAGGCTTTTCAGGTCAAGATGGAAGAATTAGATGCGTATTTTGATACATTAAAACAAGAAATTGATCTTGTTCTACAAGTTGGATATGAGAATACGAATATTATTCAAAAGAGTGAAACTTTCTTTTCTCTATGTGATGTGGCCACAGGGAAACATATGCACAAAGAATCGCAACACGCTTAGGATAATTTGAAGCATTGACAATCATTGATATTGTAATCCTCATCTTTATGATTTTATATGAGCTTATCAAGGTTTTGCGTTATGCCAGAGTGAATCGTGAGTTAAAGAACAAAGTTTATTTAGATGAAGCAACGGGATTGCCAAATAAAAATAAGTGTGAAGAGATTTTAACTTTAGAAGCTGAACAAAATATGTCAATCTGTGTGTTTGATTTAAATAACCTTAGAATCATCGACAATCAACAAGGACACGAAAGAGGTAATTTATATATCAATTCGTTTGCGAAAAATCTTCGTAAAGGTGTGGATGAAAATCAATTTGTAGGTCGCTGTGGCGGTGATGAATTTATTGCCTTCTTTAAAAATGTGACAAAGGAAGACGTAAAAAGAAATTTAGAAAATATCAAAAAAGAATGTACTAAATGTTCAGAAATTCCATTAAGTTATCCGGCTGGTTTTGCGTATTCAAATGATTTTTTCAAAATTAACAATGCGCGAATTGTTTTGTCAGGCAGATAAAAATATGTATATTGATAAAAACCAGTCGAAAATCAATGAGGCTACAGAAAAACGTGATTTGATTCTTCGTGTTATACAACAATTAAAAGATAAAGGGTATAATTTTTCGGATTGTATTTATTGTGATGCCAAAATCGATGCATATTTTACTTTACGGGCTAGCTATTCCTTTTTCTTAGCAGAAGATGGCATCTACTCGGGTGCAGTTGAGCAAATTCTAAATGAATTGTTTGAAGAGAATAAGAAGGAAGAGTATCGTCATGTGTTACAGCTTGACTATTTAAATGAGTGTCTCACAAAGTAAAATCCTGTATTAGAAATTTCATTTTGTCATCAAATTAAGCGTACAAAATTAAAAGGGAAAATTATAGCCGTTTATTTAGATAGCGATGAAAAGAATCATCTGCATCATTTTGCGTTAGGTTTTAAAATTTATTATGACAAAATTGAAATGGATGAGAAGCAACAATTGATGCGTTATTATGATCAGTTGAAACAATCTATTTTAGAAAACGATCATTATATTGAAGCTTTGATGGCAATTGCACAATTAATTTTCTCCGTGAATTTAACGCAGAATCAAATCGATGGTATTTACGACAATTATATGTGTGCAGATAAAAAGCCAAATTTACCATGTGATTATAATGCATATTTTAAACAATTAAAAGCGAATGTGTTAGAGGATTGTTTGGTAAGCTTTAGCGTTGTTGAATCGAGTCAAAGCCTTTTAAATTGATATAGAGCAGGGGACAAACATGTTACGGTTGAATATCAGATTCAAATACCACATCAAGGTGTGATCTGGATTCAAGAAATGATATTGATGAGTGAAGATGTTATTTATGATATAGATATTCAAAAGGAACGTAATATAGTACGTGCTATTATTTTGTTCAGAAATACATCGGCATTTCATGAGAAAGAAGATAGAGAAAAGAAAAAGTAAAAACTGGGGTGATATGGATAAGTTGGATGATTCTTTAAATAAGATGGAAGTTTTGACAAAACACTTAAATGAATTGGTTGAAGAATTGAATAGTTTGATTGATGCCCAAGTATCCCTTCAAAATATTACATATCACAAGCATATGGAGAATGTAGTCCATACGCATTTAATTGGAGATGCATTACAACTTAGAAGAATTCTCGTAAACCTATTAACGAATGCCATTAAGTGCAATAAGTCAAATGGCACGATTGATACGTATGTCAGAGAAATATCGAGCGATGATTCAAAAGTTACATTTGAATTTGAAATTAAAGATACGGGAATTGGTATGAGTGAAGATTATATTGAGAATCACTTGTTTACGCCGTTTTCACAAGTTAAACAAGATGCCAGAACAAGATATGAAGGAACTGGTTTAGGTATGTCGATTGTGAAAGGCTTAGTGGATAAGCTTGGCGGAAGTATTGAAGTCAAAAGTGAAGTGGGTGTAGGTACACAAATTAAGGTCATTCTTGCTTATCAATTGGATACATCCAATACCGCAAAACAAGATACTTCAAAATTGGATTTAAAGGATAAAAGAATTCTTTTAGTAGAAGATAATGAAATCAATATGGAAGTGGCAGAGTTTTATTTAAATGCCGTACATGCCAATGTAGATAAGGCATGGAATGGATTAGAAGCAGTTGAAAAAGTTAAGGAACAACCAAATAAGTATTCTTTGATTTTGATGGATATTATGATGCCAAAAATGAATGGGGATGAAGCTGCTAAATGCATTCGTAAAATCCATCCATCCATTCCAATTGTCGCCATGAGTGCGCAATCAGAATATAGTATGAATCAAACGATTATGAATGATTCGATCTCAAAACCAATTGATGAACAAAAGCTTAATCATATATTAAGTAAATATGTGGCATAGATAAAGACTTGATTTGAATTCAAGTCTTTTCTAGTCTATGCAACTGTAAATTGATAAATTGACAAGTCAGGTTGGTGGAATGCAACCGCAAATTTTAGTAAACTTTGGCTAAGGAGGAAGAACAATGATTCTAGCTGATAAAATAATTGAAGAAAGAAAAAAGAATGGGTGGACACAAGAAGATTTGGCACAAAAATTAGGCGTATCTAGACAGTCGGTTTCAAAATGGGAAAGTGCAGGAGCAATTCCAGATTTAAAAAAGATTATTCAGTTAGCTGACTTATTTGGAGTGAGCACAGATTACTTGTTAAAAGATGAAGTTGAAAAAGAAAATACAGAGACAATATGCGATACAGATTGTGAATTACATCGTGTAAGTATGGAAGAGGCGAATACATATATGGATGAAAAGAAAAAAGCAGCACCTATGCTTGCGAATGCGACAACATTATGTATCTTAAGTCCAATTCCTTTGTTTCTGATTTCAACTTTCAATGATGGCTTAGCCATTGGAATTGCATGTGCCATATTATTAGGTATGGTTGCACTTGCAGTATTTATCTTCATTAAAACAGGAATTAAATTGAGTTCTTTACAATATTTAGAACAAGAACCTTTTGAAACAGAATATGGTGTAACAGGACTTGTCAAAGAAAAGAATCAAAACTATCAAGAACATTATTCTTTCTGTCTAGCATGCGGTGTTGTTTTGTGTATTTTATCTGTAGTCCCATTGATCATTGTAGGTTGCATGGAAGCATCTGATTATGTGTGTACATTATGTTTAGCTGTATTATTAATTTTGGTTTCCGTTGGCGTGAATATTCTAATTCGTGTTTCCACAATAAAAAGTAGCTATGAAACATTGCTGCAAGAAGGTGATTATACGAAAAAAGAAAAGCGTGCAAAGAAGAAAACTGAAACATTCACAGGTGTATATTGGTGTCTTGTAACAGCTGTTTATCTTGGTTGGAGCTTATGGACAAAACAATGGGATATCACCTATATGATTTGGCCTGTTGCTGCCGTCTTATATGCAGCATTGTATGGAATTGTAAGAATGGTCATGAAATTAGATAAATAAAAAGATTGTACGTTACTTGTACAATCTTTTTTAGTCGTCCATTTTAGATACTTTATTAAAAATTAGGTATCCAATCACAAACATGATGGAGAGAGCGGCAACACCTATGTTTTGTTTACCCGTAATCTGTGTTACAACACCAATCAACATAGTTCCTAAAAAGCTAGCGCCTTTACCACAGATATCAAATAGTCCGAAGTATTCACCACTGGCATTTTCTGGAATGATTTTTGCGAAGTATGATCTAGATAAAGCTTGAATACCACCTTGGAAACATCCAACCGCAACCGCTAATACCCAGAATTCCCATTGTTTATCCAATTGTACGGCAAATAAAGCTATTAAGAAGTATGCGATGATCGCAACTTTAATCAATGAAGCAGTATCTTTTGTTTTGGATAATACAGCGAATGTTAAACTTGCAGGGAAGGCAACAATTTGAGTCAATAATAGGGCTAATAGAAGACCAGTTGTATTTAATCCTAAACTTGTTCCGTAGGCGGTAGCCATATCAATAATTGTATAAACACCATCAATATAGAAGAAGAATGCAAATAAGAATAAGAAGACTTTCTTTTGTTCTTTTGCTTTCATTAAAGTGTCTTTTAAACGAACAAACGTATCTAAAGCAGGATGTGCTTCTGGTTCAATATAGTATTTTTGTTTGTAGCTTTTTACTAAAGGAAGTGTAGATGATATCCACCATACCGCATTTAATATAAATGCGATCATCATGGCTGTCTTTAATGTCATTCCTATTTTGTCATACATTAATACAAAGATTAAACTAATAATAAAAGGAACAACACTAGCGATATACCCCCAAGCATATCCTTTTGAACTTACGGCATCCATTCTTTCTTCTGTAGTAATGTCTGTAAGCATTGAATCATATACAATCAAAGATAAAGAATAGGCAACTTTGGCAGCAATAAATAGGACTAGAAATGCAAGCCAAGAACTTGGGATCCAGAAACAAGCTAATGCTAATGCACCTAGCATTGCACAAGTTAAGAAGATTTTTTTCTTGTGATCTTTATAGTCAGCCAGTGTTCCAAGAATTGGACCAGCAAGTGCAACAATTAATGTTGAAAGACTTGCTGCATAGCTCCAATAACTTAGGTAGTTGTGTTCGGCTACACCTTGTGAGCTTGAAAGATAATTAAAATAGATAGGAAGAATTGTCGCGACTAATAAAATAAAGGCAGAGTTTCCCATGTCGTAACAAATCCACTTGAATTCAAGTTTTGTTAATTTGTTTTTCATTTGATTTACCAACTTTCCAAAAATAATTATAACAATCCCATGTATTGAACATGTTAACTATTCGTTAATTCAATGATATATGTTTTGTCTCGAATAATCTACAACAAACTGAACATATTTTGTAAGTTGTTGTTATTTTCATTTGAATACATGAAAATTAATGAAAAATGAGTATAATAATACTGATAATAAAAGAAAATGGAGGAGATTATGGGTTATCGTATAGGATTCGACATTGGAAGTACAACAATCAAAGCGGTTGTTTTAGATGAAAATAACCAAATCTGTTATAAAAGTTATGAAAGGCACAAGGCGCAAGTGCGTCAAAAAGCTTTAGATAAATTAGTAGAATTAAAGAAATATACAAAAGAACCATTTAAATTCGCAATCAGCGGATCAGGGGCTTTAGGATTAAGCGAACAAGGAGAATTACCTTTTGTTCAAGAAGTATTTGCGAGTGCGACTGGAGTTAGTAAATTATACCCGGAAACAGATTGTGCTATTGAACTTGGTGGAGAAGATGCGAAAATTCTTTTCTTTCAAGGAAGTGTAGAACAAAGAATGAATTCAACTTGTGCTGGGGGAACAGGAGCTTTTATTGATCAAATGGCTACCTTATTAAATATGTCTTTGGAAGAAATGAATGAAGCTAGTTTAAACTATCATCGTTTATATCCCATCGCATCTCGCTGTGGTGTGTTTGCGAAAACAGATATTCAGCCATTGATCAATCAAGGTGTGGATAAATGTGATTTATGTGCCAGTATTTTCCAGGCGGTAGTGGATCAAACCATTACTTCACTAGCACAGGGAAGAAAAATTGAAGGAAACATTCTGTTTTTAGGCGGACCACTTTACTTTATGAGTGGATTAAGAAATCGATTTGTTGAAACTTTAAAATTAAGTGATGTACAAGTGAATTGTCCTGACACAGCCATTAACTTTGTAGCTTTAGGAACTGCCATTTGTGCAGATCAAGAATATACATATGATGAATTGTATAAGGCTTTAGAAGATTTGGTGCATGCACCGGCTAAATTAACTGAATCAAAACCTTTGTTTGAAAGTGACGAAGACTATCAAAAATTTATTGAACGTCATAAATCACATGATGCGAAGTTCACAGATTTAAAAAATTATGCAGGTAAAGCTTATTTAGGAATTGATTCGGGTTCAACGACCACAAAACTCGTTTTACTCGATGAAAACGATGCGATTCTATATGATTCTTATACATCAAATAAGGGAAATCCATTGGATGTTGTGTTAGAAGATTTAAAGAAAATTTATGAAACAAATCCAAATATTAAAATCTATGGATCCTATGCGACAGGTTATGGTGAAGAATTAATGCGTCATGCTTTCCATTTGGATGGTGGAATCGTTGAAACAATGGCACACTATACAGCTGCTCGATCTTTCAATCCGGAAGTAGACTACATTCTAGATATTGGTGGGCAGGATATTAAGTGTTTTAAAATTCGTGATGGACACATTGATGATATTGTATTGAATGAAGCTTGTTCAAGTGGATGTGGTTCATTTATTGAAACGTTCGCAAAATCATTGGGGTATGATGCGAAAGAATTTGCGACACTTGGATTAAAATCGAAACACCCTGTTGATTTAGGAACCCGTTGTACAGTGTTTATGAATTCAGGGGTTAAACAAGCCCAAAAGAATGGGGCAAGTATTGAAGATATTTCGGCTGGACTTTGTAAATCTGTTGTAAAGAATGCGTTATATAAAGTTATTCGTGCAAAAAATAAGAACGATATTGGAAAGCATATCGTTGTGCAAGGTGGAACTTTCCAAAATGATTCTGTACTTCGTTGTTTTGAACAAGAACTTGGACTTGAAGTCATTCGACCAAGCATTGCACCTTTAATGGGGGCTTATGGGGCAGCTTTATATGCGAAAAAATTACATCGAACAAGAAGCAATATTTTGAATTATGAACAACTTGTTAAATTTACGCATAAATCACAATCTGTTGCTTGCCAAGGCTGCAACAACCATTGTTCATTGACAATTAATACATTCAATGATGGAACGCGCTTAGTTGCGGGAAACAAATGTGAAAAGATGGTTCATAATTTAGATATAAAAAAGGAAGAGTTACCAGACTTATACAAAATCAAAACGGACATGTTGAATGCACAAAAGAAAAAAATTAAACATGATAAAAAAATTGGTATGCCTTTAGTTTTAAATAACTATGACTTATTGCCTTTCTGGACGCGTTTCTTTGATAGTTTAGGCTACGAAATTGTGTGGTCAACACCTAGTACTAAAGAAATGTATCATTCAGGACAACAAAGCATTCCTAGTGATACGGCATGTTTTCCTGCTAAAGTTGTGCACGGACATATTCAACAATTGATTGATAAAGGTGTGGATGTAATTTTCTATCCATGTATGACCTATAATGTAGATGAACATCAATCGGATAACCATTATAATTGTCCATTGGTTGCCTACTATCCAGAAGTGATTGCGGCCAATATGGATTTTGATAAGGCAAAAATTGTATATCCATTTATTAATTTTGATCATGATGCGACTTTTGCGAAGGCCATTCGTATGCATTTTGAAAAGGTGGGTATTCATTTTAGTGAAAAAGATATTATTATTGCGAAAAATGCAGCTACAAATGAGTATGAAGCATTCCATGAACAATTAGTAAAGGAACATCGAAAAGCTGTAGCGTATGCACGCGAAAACAATCATCCAATTATTGTGCTTTGTGGACGCCCATATCATTTAGATCCACTGATTAATCATCAAATGAATCAGTTGTTGACACAACTTGGCTTTGTGGTTGTTAGTGAGGAAAGTGTCCCTCGTCAAAAGAATCATAAAGTGAATGTTTTAAATCAATGGACGTATCATGCAAGACTTTATCAAGCAGCACATTATGTAGTTGAGAATAAAGATATGAATTTAATTCAACTTGTTAGCTTTGGCTGCGGTATTGATGCCATTACAAGTGATGAGGTTCGAGATATATTAAAGGATGGAAATAAATTTTATACTCAAATCAAAATTGATGAAATTGATAATTTAGGTGCAGCAAAAATTCGTTTGCGTTCGTTGAAAGAGGCGATTGGCCAACAGAAAGGAGCATAAAATTGAGTTTAGAATATACATTATTTAATTCAGATATGAAGAAGGATTATACAATTTTAGTTCCGTCTATGCTTCCTATCCACTTTCGCTTATTGACACCTGTCTTTGCGAAAAGCGGATATAAATTAGAAGTTTTGACAAATGAAGGGGAGCAAGTACGTGAAGAAGGTTTAGCACATGTGCATAATGATACTTGTTATCCAGCGTTGTTGGTTATTGGACAGATGATTGATGCGTTAAAAAGCGGAAAATATGATATAGATCATGTAGCCTGTGCTATTACACAAACGGCAGGAGGGTGTCGTGCAAGTAATTATCTTTCTTTATTGAGAAAAGCTTTGGCTATGGAAGGATGGCAACGCATTCCTTGTTTATCTGCCAATGCGAATGGTCTAGAAAAAGGCAGTAGCGTTGAATTTACAATGCCTTTGATTCTTCGCATTCTTTATGGAGCTTTATATGGTGATGCTTTAATGTGGTTAAGCAATCAGGTGAAGCCTTATGAACTTGAAAAAGGAGCCACAGATAAGGCGGTAAATCAGTTTATTGATGAATTGATTCCAATGTTTGAACATGGTGCTTATAAACAATCAAAGCGTATTTATAAAAAGATGTTGGAAATATTTAAGACAATTCCACAAGATCGTAGTCAGATAAAGATTCGTATTGGAATTGTTGGAGAAATCTATATGAAATATTCTCCATTAGGAAATCAACACTTAGAAGATTATTTAATTGAAGAAGGCTTTGAACCAGTGCTTTCTGGTGTTATGGATTTTGCACTATATTGTGTAGAAAATTCAATTATTGATTATGAGTATTATCATATGCACGAAAAAAATCACTATATATACAATATAGTAAAAGATGTGATTATGCGTATGCAAAAAACATTTAGAGATATAGTTAAAAAAGATGGAACTTTTATTGCACCAGACGATTTTAGTGAAGTCATTGATAACGGAAAAGCATTTATTGATCCAGGTGTAAAAATGGGTGAAGGTTGGCTTTTAACAGGTGAAGTTGTTTCACATATTAAATCTGGCGTTACCAATGTGATTAGTGCACAGCCATTCGGTTGTCTGCCAAATCATATTGTTGCCAAAGGTATGGTTCGTAAGATTAAGGATGAATATCCGAAAGCGAATATTGTTGCGATTGATTATGATCCAAGTGCATCAAAGGTAAATCAGGAAAATCGTATTCGATTGATGTTGGCAAATGCCAAGTTAAGTGAAGAAATGAAGGCAAGTATATGATGGAATTTGTATATGCCTATGCCTACTTTATTTTGTATGCCTTTTTAGGTTGGGTTTGTGAAGATTTATATTGTGGAATTCCCACAAAGAAATTTATTAACCGAGGCTTCTTTTATGGCCCGTATTGCCCAATCTATGGAGTAGGTGCTTTACTGGTTTTATATCCTTTATTGTTTGTGAAAGATTATCCTATACTTGTGTTTGTTTTAGGCGTCATTATTACGAGTGCATTGGAATATATTACAAGTTGGGTAATGGAAATTTTATTTAAAACAAGATGGTGGGATTATTCGGAAAGATTTATGAATATTAATGGGCGCGTATGTTTGTTGAATTCCACTTTATTTGGCATTATGTCTATTGTGGTGATTTATATCATTCATCCTATAATTCAAGATATCGTAATGGATATTCCTTTTACGGCATTGATGAGTTTTTTATCGGCTTTTACAATTGGATTTGGTATCGACTGTGTATTTACTGTACTTGCCTTACTTCGTCGCAAACAAGTATTCCAGAAAGTGCAAGTTCAAATGGAAGCTTTCAAAAAGGATTTCGAAGCAGAAAGTCAATTGCGTGTTCAAGAGGCGCAAGAAGCTTTCCAAGAATGGATGTTATCTCGTCCTGATTTATCCGAACGTATAGAAGAATTCCAAAGCAGTTTGGAAAACTTTTCTTTAGAAGCAAAAAAACATATTTCAAAGGCTTTCCCAGAACGTCATATTTCTACAGAAATTCGTAATATTGTAGCGGATGGTAAATTAGCACTTGAAAGAAGACGATTAAATGCGAATAAGCAAGCTGAATATTGCGAATTAACAAATATGGTTATGATTCAGGATGAAAAAGGTAATGTGTTAGTACAAAATAGCAAAAATCCAAATGGATATACATTACCAACCGGTCATATTGAACTTGGTGAATCGTTTGTACAATCAGCAATGCGTGATGTGAAAGAAAAAACTGGTTTAAATGTTGAACAGTTATGTTTGTGTGGAACAAAACAATTTATCTCGAGTGATAATTGCAGACATATTGTTTTCTTATATAAAACAAATGTGTTTAATGGAATCGAAAATGAAGAATCAAAGTGGATTCCACTGTCAAATATTCATGATTATAAGTTGATTTCAGGTTTAAATGATGTTCTAGAAGTGTTTGAAGGAACAAAATATAATGAGCTTTACTATAATGCTCAATATCAATTAAAAAAATATTAGACTTTGTGGTTTACAAGCAAAGTCTTTTTTTGTTATAATAAATAGGCAGGTTTATGCCTGTTCTCTGCTTCGTAAGAAGCCAAAAAGACCAAAGGGAGGTGTACACATGAAAAAATATGAAATTATGTACATTGTGAATGCATCTTTAGATGATGCAGCGTTCAAAACAGTTTCAGATCGTTTACATGCAACAATCACTGATAACGGTGGTTCAATTGACAAAGTAGATGACTGGGGTGTGAAAGAATTCGCTTATGAAATCGATCACATGAAAAAGGGACACTATGTAGTTATCAATGTAACTGCAAACAATGCAGGAGTTTTCGAATTCCAACGTTTGTCTCGTATCAGCAACAATGTAATTCGTGTTATGGTTGTTAAAACTGAAGGCGAAAAATAATCGAGGTTAAATAAATATGATTAATCGAGTAGTATTAGTCGGGCGCTTGACACGTGATCCTGAATTACGTAAAACGCAAAGTGGAACAAGTGTTTGCTCATTCACAATGGCAGTTGGTCGTCGTGTTTCAACACAAGGACAGCCAGATGCAGATTTTATTAACTGTGTTGCTTGGAATAAAACAGCTGATTTAATGACACAGTATTTACACAAAGGTTCATTGATTGGTTTAGAAGGACGTATTCAAACTCGTTCTTATGACAATCAACAAGGACAAAGGGTATATGTTACAGAGGTCGTCGCAGAAAGTGTTCAATTCTTAGAACCTAAAAATGCACAATCAGGTTATTCAGCTCCAAGCCAGGATTATGGAATGAATCAAGGTTTTGCTCAAAATACATATGCTGCTCCTGTACAGAATGGATATAATCAAAATCCATATTCAAATCCTGTGCAGAATACAAATAACGCATTTGAATCAACATTCAATGCAGATGATTCACTAGATATTGCTAGTGATGATCTACCATTTTAGAAAGGAAGGACTTACTTATGGCATTTAAAAAACAACGTATGGGTCGTAAAAAAGTTTGTTACTTCACTAAGAACAAAATTAAGGAAATCGACTACAAAGACGTAGAATTATTAAAACGTTTCATCAACGCTAACGGGAAAATCATTCCTAGACGTGTGACTGGAACTCGTGCAAAATACCAAAGAATGTTAGCAACAGCTATTAAACGTGCTCGTCAAATGGCTTTGTTACCTTACGTGGTTGACTAATTAGACTTCATATATTGAAGTCTTTTTTTTTATTTTATATAATAGTCGTATGATAAAAACGAAACAAATTACTACAGGTGCGATGGTTTGCGCTATTTATGGAGCTTTATTATTTTTAAATCAACAGAGTGCATTGATGATTGAATCCAGTGCTTCTTGGATTTTTGCATTTCCTGTACTTATTTATACAGTCATGAGTGGTGTTAAAATGGGTGCATTGGTTACCATATGCATGGGTTTGATGACGATGTTTTTTGGTGGCTTTACAACCTGGTTTTATAGTTGGACCTCATTATTAATTGGATTTATATATGGGGCGGGCGTGTTTAAGCATGCTAAGAATATGACTAATTTTATTATTTGTTTTATTCTTTCTATTATAGCTAATTTATGCATCATTCTATTGTGGAGTACTTTGTTTGGTATTGATTTTTATGAAGATTTCCGCTTGATTTCACAATATATTCCTGGTATAAGCTTAAAAGTATTTACATACTTGATGATAGGATTACTAGGTCTATTACAGGCGTTATGTATTCATTTAGTAGCATTAATGGTGTGCTTACGTATGCATATGGACATTATTCCTCCACAACCATTATCTAAGGTACAAAGCCCAAGATGGATAGGGATAGGTTCTGTTGTGGTGTGGATTGCGTTCTTTTTTGTTCAAAATGTGATAGAATGTCCAACGGGGATCGTTGATTTAGCACAAGTTATTTTCTTTTTGGATTGTACCTTGTTATTATATTTTGGAGTTGTTTATTTTATGAGTTTATGTGTCAAATACCAAAAGAAGAAATGGTCATTTCTTTCTATTTTTGGTGCGTTTGTGCCTGGACTTAATTTATTGTGGATGTTTATGGGAGAGTTGGACTGTCTTTTACAGTTACGAAAAGAATAGAGGTTTTCTATATGAAACAGTTTGAAAAATGGCGTAGTCTATGCGTTACAGGTCTAGCTTTGGGCCTTATACTATCAATCCTGTTGTTTTTAAAGAAAGAATATATATATATGATTGCTGCTTTGATTGTATGGATTGTTTTTATCTGTGCTTTCTTTGGCTTTTGGAAATCTTTAAAAGAACATGGAATGAAGACGGAAGTAGATATTTCAAGAGTTTTAGGTAAAGATGCCAAAGATGCTTTGAATTTTGGAAATGTGGGTATCTTAACTTATAACGAAGAATACATTGTAACTTGGGCTTCGCCTTTCTTTAAAGAGAAGGGTATTACGTTGACTAATAGTAAATTAACTAGCTGGATCAGTAATATTCGTACTTTGTTTGATGACGATGTGGATATGGTTATTGGTAAATCGGAAGGTCGAATTTACGAAATCACGAGAAAAAGAGATGCTCAAATTTTATATGTGAAGGATATTACAGATTACTATAATATGCGTCAGCAGTATTTAGACAATGAAATAGTGATTGGGTTATTGCAGTTAGATAACTATATGGAATATCAGTCTTATGAAAATGAAGAAATCATGGCCCAAATCAATACACATTTAAGAGCTGCTTTAGTAACGTGGGCTAAAGATAATAAGATGTTTGTTAGACGTTTACGTTCAGATCGTTTTTTGGTGATTTTGAATAAAGAAATCTTAACGGAAGTACGGAAACAGAATTTTACTATTTTACAACTTATTAAGGATGAGGCAAATAAATTAGATGTTTCAATTACGTTAAGTATGGCTTTTGCGTATGGATCAAATGATTTTACGGTACTAGATGATATGGTCAATGAATTGATTGAACTTGCACAAAGTCGTGGTGGAGATCAGGCGGCTATTCGTTCAAGTGGAGGAACGGTTCAATTTGTGGGTGGAAACTCCGAAACAAGTTCAACACGTTCTAAAGTTCGTGTACGCATTATGGCACAATCTATTCAAGAAGCTATTATGGAATCGAATCGTGTCTATATTGCAGGACATGTTATGAGTGATTTTGACTGTATGGGAGCATGTCTAGCTTTATCTAGCTGGGTACATGCGTTAGGCAAGGAAGTATTTATTGTTTTAAAGGATGTTCCTAGAGATGAGCAGCTTCAAGAAATGATGAATTCATTTGTTACTGTCATTCAAGAAAGACATACTTTGATTACTCCAGATGAGGCGATGGATTCTATAGATTATAATAAAGATTTATTGATTATGGCTGATCATGGTATTCCTGCAATATCAAGTGTCAAAGAATTTGTGGATCGATGCAATCGTATTCTTGTGATTGATCATCATAGACGTAGTGATGCGTTTGTTAAGAATACTTTGTTGACATATGTTGAAAGCAGTGCAAGTTCAGCGTGTGAATTAATTGTTGAATTGCTTCAAAATATTCCAAATCATATTCCTATTTATGAAATGGAAGCGACGATTATGTATTTGGGTATTTTAGTGGATACAAATCGTTTTAAAATGCATACGGATGCCCGTACGTTTGAAGCAGCAGCTGCCTTACAAAATTGGGGAGCTAATACAAGTCGTGCTGAAAAAGCTTTGTGTGAAGACTATTTGTATTTCTCTATGAAGAATGCATTGATTCAGCGGGCAAAGCCTTATTACAATCATTTTATGATTGCAGCGATTGATGATGAAACATTAGATAAGACGATGATGGCTCAGGTTTCACAAGCTCTATTATTGATTAAAGGCTGTGTTGCTAGTTTTACCATCGCAAAGGTAAAGACAAATCCGAATGCCGTTGCGATAAGTGCTCGTAGTGATGGGTCTTATAATGTTCAAAAAATTATGGAAAAATTAAATGGTGGCGGCCACTTTAGTGCGGCTGCTGTCGAAAGAGAAGGTGTATCCGTGCAACAGATGAAGGATATGATCTTAAATTGTATAGAGGAGGAACTTAAAAATGAAGGTAATATTGCTTAAAGATATTCGTAAATTAGGAAAGAAAGATGATGTAGTTGAGGTAAGTGATGGCTACGCAAGAAATTTCTTATTTAAGAATAAATCGGCGATTGCGTATACAAAGGGTTCTGCCAAAGTTTTAGATAAACAAATGGAAGAAAGAGCTGAACACGAGGCTGAGTTAAAAAAAGAAGCTGAAGCTTTGAGTGAAACTTTAAAGGGTATTACTTTAGAGTTTACTTTGAGTACAGGTAAAAATGGAGCTACTTTTGGTTCTGTTTCTAGTAAACAAATTGTGGAAGCTTTATCTAAAAAAGGGATTCGTGTTGATAAAAGAAAACTTCAATTGGAACAATCTATCGCATCTTTAGGGGTGACTCGTGTTCCTGTGGATTTATATCGTGGACAAGTGATTGGTGAAATTGTTGTTCATGTAAGTGAAAAGGCATAATATGTCGCGTGAAATGCCTAACGCAGTTTCCTTAGAACAATCAGTGCTTGGCTCTTTGATGGTATATCCTAAAGTCATTCAAGATTGTCAGGAACTCGATCTACATGTAGAAGAATTTTATTTGCCTTCTCATCAGCAGATTTATCAGGCTATCTGTACAATTCATGAAAATGGCCAACCTATTGACATGAATACGGTGGTCAATCGTTTACAGGAAACAGATCAGTTAGAGTCTAGTCAAGGAGCAGATTATATTATTCGTTTGGCAGACTCAGCTATTTCGAGTGCAACATCAAGATCTTATATTGAAACGATCAAAAATAAGGCGCAGCTAAGAAGGTTGATTTATGTTGCGGATAAAATTAGTGAAGAAGGCTATTCATCTGGCGAAGATATTGATACAGTTTTAGATGATGCGGAACGCTTAGTTATGGATGTAACTAGACATCGTAGGGGAAGCGAATTTGAATCAAGTGAAGAAATCGTTACTCGTGTCATTAATGAATTAAAAGAGCTTCGTATGATGAAAGGTGTAACTGGAATTGAAACGGGTTATGTCTTATTGGATCGTATGACGAATGGTTTTCAGCGTGGTGATTTAATTATTCTTGCAGCTCGTCCTGCCATGGGAAAGAGTGCCTTGGCTTTAAATTTTGCAGCTCAAGTTGCGAAACGTAATGAAGGAGCTGTTGCGATATTTTCACTGGAAATGCCTAGTGATTCGATGATGAAGCGTTTAATGAGTTCGGAATCTCAGGTATATTCGGATAAGCTTCGTAGTGGTAAATTGACAAATGAGGAAATGTCTCGTTTATATGAGGCAGGTTCACATTTGAGTGAAAGAAAGATTTATATTGATGACACAAGTAGTATCAAGGTATCTCAGATTTTCTCGAAGTGTCGTAAATTAAAGAGTGAAAATGGCTCTATTTCTTTAGTTGTAATTGACTACTTGCAGCTGATTACGGGAACACGCGCAGATTCTCGTCAACAAGAGGTTAGTGATATTTCGCGTAATTTAAAGATTTTGGCAAAAGAAATGGAATGTCCAGTTATTGCACTTTCTCAGCTTTCTCGTAAGGTTGAAGAAAGAACGGATCATGAACCGCAATTGTCTGATTTACGTGAGTCTGGATCAATCGAGCAGGATGCCGATATCGTAATGTTTCTATATCGCAGTAATTATTATGATAAAGATAAGGAATCACAAGAAGAAACAGAAGTTGTTGATTTATCTTTAGCAAAACATCGTAATGGCGGTATTGGAAAGATTCAATTGGCTTTTGAAAAGAATATATCTCGTTTTACAAATTTAGAAGCCTCTGGAGATGATATTTATGCGCATTGATTTATTGTGTAGCGGCTCAAAAGGCAACAGTTGTTTGATTCGTCATGAAGATACGCAATTGTTGATTGATTGTGGTTCAACAAAAAAGTATTTGATGGAAAGCTTTAAAAAGGTTGGAGCTTGTGTTGATGATACAAATGGTGTTTTGATTAGTCATGCTCATTCGGATCATGTTTCGCAGTTAAAGCATTTTAAGCATTTGGATGTGTATTCTTATTGTGATTTAAAGGATGCGTTAGATAAACATGATGTAGTACCGAATCAAAAGTTGATTATCAAAGATTTGAGCATTCAATTTCTAGGTTTGTCTCATGATTCGCCACATACAATTGGTTTTGTGGTAGAGTCGGATAAAGAAAAGCTTGTGTATGTAACGGATACAGGTTATGTACCCAATCAAATTAAACCGTATATTGCGAATGCAGACCATTATATCTTTGAAAGCAATCACGATGTGGATCGTTTGATGCATACAAAGCGTCCGATGTTTTTAAAACAGCGTATTTTGAGTGATAATGGGCATTTGAATAATGAAGATTCAAGTTTAAATTTAACTTCCTTGATCAATGCGAAGACAAAAAATATTGTTCTTGCGCATTTGAGTGAAGAGGCGAATACGCAAGATCTAGCATTGGATACATTTTCGAATGTACTATTACGAAAGGACTTACATCCTTCTGGAATTGATGTAAGAGCGGCAAAGCAGTTTGAAGTTTTGACAATTGATTAGAATTGTTTAATGATAAAAAACAGAATATTCATATACTATAACACTGGAAGTTTTGGAGGATTCCATTTCTTTCAGTGTTTTCTATTATGGACAAGGATGATATAATTATGGCTATAAAGGTAGGTAATTTAAATGTTAAAAGTTATTGATCATCCGTTGATTAAGCATAAATTAACAGTTATGCGAAAAAAAGAAACGGGAACGAAAGATTTTCGTCAAAACTTAGATGAAATTGGAGGATTAATGGTTTATGAAATCACTCGTGATTTGCCTTTGAAACCAATTGAAATCGAAACACCAATTTGTCAGTACACAGGTTATGAATTGGCTAAAAAAGTTGTGATTGTGCCAATTTTACGTGCTGGACTAGGTATGGTAAATGGAATTCAGGATTTGATTCCAACCGCAAAGATTGCGCATGTTGGTATGTATCGTGATGAAGAAACGCTAGAGCCACATACTTATTTTGAAAAATATCCAAAGAACTTAGAAGATGCGATCACAATCGTTGTGGATCCAATGCTCGCAACTGGTGGTTCAAGTGTAGCAGCAATCGATATGGTTAAGAAGCAAGGAGCTACAAATGTGAAGTTGGTTTGTTTGGTTGGTGCACCTGAAGGTGTTAAAACAGTTGAAAAAGCACATCCAGATGTAGATATTTACTTAGCTTCACTAGATGACCATTTAAATGAACATGGATATATTGTTCCAGGTTTAGGAGATGCTGGAGATCGTATTTTCGGTACGAAGTAATTGATGAAACCTTATGCTTTTTCGGGAATGTTATGCACAAGCATGCTCATATTTGGGCTTATCGGTTATAATATTGATGGCTGGTTACATACTACGCCTTTATTTGTGATTGTAGGTTTAATGTACAGTATTATTGGTAGTATTATTTTATTAATAAAAAAATCGAGGTAAAGCAATGCAGCAAATGAATAAAAAAATAGTAAAGTATACTTTGATATTTAGTTTATTTTGCTCTTTGGTTTGTGCAGTTATTTTTCATTCTCAAATGATTCAAGTATTTATAGCGGTTTGGATAGGCTGCCTTACAGGTTTAGTGGGGTATCGTAAGATTGTTCAAATGGCTTTAAATATTCCAACAGATGAAATAGCTGGAAAAAAGATAGGTACACAAGAATATATGAAAAGATATCTTATGTATGGTCTAGTTTTAGTTATTTGTCAATTAATGGAGTTGCCAATTTTGGCAGTTCTTGTTGGGCTTATGTGCAATAAAGGAGCTATTCTTTTATATGCACTAAAAGAAAAGGAGGATTTCCATGAGTGATGTAAGTGCAATTATCATTCACATTGGAAAGTTCTCTTTACAGATTCAACAATCTATTCTTGTATGGCTTGGAATTTGTGTTTTCTTTGCGTTCTTCTTCTACTTTGCAGGAAAGAAAATTGAAAAACAAGATCCTTCAAAAGCTAGTAAAGGGATTGTGTATATTTGTGAGGAGATCTACAACTTAGTGCTTTACGTAATTAAAGATAACTTAAGGGAAACTACAAAGAAATATATTCCTATGTTTGGCACTTTGATTGTGATGATGATTGTAAGTAACTTGATTGGTTTGATTGGGCTTCAAAATCCAACGAGCAATGTAAGTTTTAATGCGACATTGGCTGTCACAATGTGGTTGATGATCCAAGGTAATGGTATTAAAAAAGGTGGATTATTAGCACGAATGAAAGAGTTGACAGAGCCGATGTTCTTGTTGACACCATTGAATGTCATAGGAGAGTTGGCGTTGCCTATCTCATTAACAATGCGTTTATTTGGTAATATTTTGGCAGGATATATCATTTCTATGTTGGTGTATACATTGATTAAAATGTTGATGCCAATAGGATTGTTAGGATTATTAGTAACGCCATTTTTACATATGTATTTTGATATATTCTCAGGTGTAATTCAGACATATATCTTCTTTACACTAAGCTCGTTCTTCTTAGGACAGCAAGTGGTGATTCAAGAAGATTAATAAATAGGAGGAAAATAAAATGTTTAATGAATTTTTCGTACGTGGTATGGCTTGCTTAGGTGCAGGTATTGCGATGATTGCTGGTTTAGGTCCTGGTATTGGTCAGGGTATTGCAGCTAGTAAAGGTGCAGAAAGCGTTGGTCGTAATCCAGATGCAGCAAGTAAAATTCAATCTATCATGGTATTAGGTATCGCCTTAGCCGAAACAACAGGTATCTATGCTTTGATCATTGCGATTTTATTGATTTTCATCAAAGGTTAATGATTGGGAGAATCGGTAATGATTGACTTTAATATTGACAATTATTTGCGAATTTCATTGACCGATGTTGTTTTAGTTTGTATTTCTACTTTTTTGATTGTAATGTTTGCCAAAAAATTCTTTTGGGAAAAATTACTAACATTAATTCAAAAACGACAAGATTTAATTCAAGAAAATATCAATTCTTCAGTAGCTATTAAAAAGCAGGCTGAAGATGTTAAAGAACAGTATGATGAAAAATTGCGTAATGTATCGCAAGAAGCTCATACCATTATTGTTTCAGCTAGAGCACATGCGGATCAAGAAAAACAGCAGATTATAAAAGAAGCAAATGACGAAGCTTTGCGTATTAAGAAAAACGCAAATGAAGATATTGAACGTCAGAAGCGTGACGCTCAAAAAGAAATGAAAAAAGCAATTAGCGATGTCGCATTAAGCGCAGCTAGTCAGTTGATTAAAAAAGAAATGGATGAAGAAACACAAAAGCAGTTTGTGGAAGATTTTATTGAACAGGCAGGCGATAAACAATGGTAGATTACACGCCTTATGCCCAGGCTCTATTTGAATTAGCACAAGATTCAAAGCAAGAAATGGCTTGGATGTCAGAGCTAAAGCAAGTAGCGCAAGTGATTACTTCAGTACCAGAATTAAACAAGATTCTAGCACATCCAAGTATTTCTCGAGTAAAGAAAAAGGAAATCATCCAAACAGCTTTCGAATCCGAATTAGATACAACTGTATTTCGTTTCTTGCTTGTGTTAAATGAGCATAATGAACTTTCTCATCTTGATAAAATCAGTGGTGCGTATGAAGAGTGTTATCGAAAGAAACATAGAATTGAAATCGTTAAAGTAACGAGTGCATCAAAACTAGATGAAGATCAATTATCAAGATTGAAAGAGATGTTAGAGAAAAAAATGAATAAGACACTTGAACTTGAAGTACAAGTGGATCCATCTTTGATTGCAGGTATTAAAGTACAGGCGAATGATGTAGTGATGGATAATACGGTCATTGCGAAGATTGACGCAATGAAGGAAGCAATTAATAGATAAGCAGGTGATATGATGAGTTTAAATCCAGCAGAGATTTCAAAATTAATCAAAGCTCAAATTCAAAGTATCGACCAGGATCTTGAAATGAATGAAAGTGGTACTATCCTAACAGTAGGTGATGGTATCGCAACAGTATATGGATTGAAAAATGCCATGATGAGTGAATTGTTGTTATTCCCTCACGATGTATATGGTATGGTCATGAACTTAGAAGACGAACAAGTAGGTGTCGTATTACTAGGTGATAATTCCGATATCAAAGAAGGTGACGTTGTAAAACGTACAGGTCACATCATTGAAGTTCCAGTTGGTGATAGTTTGATGGGTCGTGTTGTCAATGCATTAGGACAACCGATTGATGGTTTAGGTGAAATCAAAACAGATAGAACACGTCCAGTAGAACGTGTGGCCCCAGGTGTAATGACAAGAAAGAGTGTATCGGTTCCATTACAAACGGGTTTAAAAATTATTGACTCTATGATTCCAATTGGTCGTGGACAACGTGAGTTGATCATTGGTGACCGTCAAACAGGTAAAACAGCAATCGCAATCGATACGATTTTGAATCAAAAAGATCAAAATGTAAAATGTATTTATGTGGCGATTGGTCAAAAGGCAAGTACTGTAGCTCAAATCGTTGAAAAATTAAAACAACACGGAGCTATGGAATATACTACGATCGTAGCGGCTACTGCATCTGAAGCAGCGCCATTACAATATATTGCACCTTATGCAGGCTGTGCAATGGGTGAAGAATGGATGGAAAACGGAGAAGACGTATTAATTGTTTATGATGATTTATCAAAACATGCCGTAGCTTACCGTACACTGTCTTTACTTCTTCGTCGTCCTCCTGGACGTGAAGCGTATCCTGGAGATGTCTTCTACTTACATTCACGTTTATTAGAGCGTGCAGCACGTTTAAATGAAAATTATGGTGGTGGATCTTTAACTGCTTTACCAATCATTGAAACACAAGCCGGAGATATTTCTGCCTATATTCCTACAAACGTAATTTCAATTACGGATGGACAGATTTTCTTGAAAACAGATATGTTTAATGAAGGCGTTCGTCCAAGTGTAGATAGTGGTTTAAGTGTAAGTCGTGTAGGTAGTGCTGCACAGACAAAAGCTATGAAGCAGGTTTCTGGTTCATTAAAGCTTGAACTAGCTCAATATCGTGAAATGGAATCTTTTGCGAAGTTTGGTTCAGATTTGGATGCGAGTACAAAAGATGTATTGGATCATGGAGCAAGATTAACTCAATTATTGATTCAAAAACAATATTCACCATTAACAGTGCCTGAACAAGTATTATCTTTGTATGCTGCAAAAAATAGATATTTAAAACCTGTTGAAGTAGATCACGTTGGTGAATTTGAACAAGGAATGTTGGAGTATGCACATCGTGAATATCCTTATGTTTTAGATCAGATTGAAATGAAAAAGGCAATTGACGATGAATTAGAAGCGGATATTAAGAAGGCTTTGGATGCATACGCAAAACAATATGCACTAGAAAAGGGTGCGCAACATGGCACAGAGTAGACAGGCTATTCAGGCCCGAATCAGTTCCGTTAGTTCAACTAAAAAAATCACAAAAGCAATGCAGCTGATTGCTTCAAGTAAATTAACTAGACAAAGACAAATTATGGAAGAAAACCGTAGTTATGCACAAGGTCTTCAAGAACTATTCACAATGGTACTTCGTAGTACTGGAGATGATTCTATATATTTAAATGAGAATCAAGGAAAGCCAGGCTTTATCTTTGTGATCACAAGTGATATGGGACTTTGTGGTGGTTACAACGCAAACGTGTATCGTATGATACAAGATGAGTTTTCTGAAAAGGATCATGTAGTTATGATAGGAATTCGTGGTTCTGCATGGATTTCAAAACGTGACTATAATGTTGAAACTGTATTAAGTGATCTTGACGAGGATGATGTATATAATGCTTTATCGAAATGTATGCAGGATGCATTAGACTTGTTTGAAAAGAAAGAGATTTCAAAAATTCAAATTTTATATACGCACTATAAAAACACATTGACATTTGTTCCTACTTTAGAAACGGTTTTACCTGTTTCTAAGCCTCAGGAAGAAAAGAAGTCAGGCATGCATGCGGATATGATTTTTGAACCAGATAAGGAAACAATGCTACAAAACATGATTCCTATGGTGACAAAATCAATTCTTTACTCTCGTTATTTAGAGAGTAAAACAAGCGAACAGGCTTCTCGAAGAATGGCAATGGAGAGTGCAACTGACAATGCAGAAGAGTTGCAGAATAATCTTGAACTTGCATATAACCGTGTACGTCAAGGAGCTATCACGCAAGAAATCACTGAAATTGTCGGTGGTGCAAATGCACTTTCATAAAGGAGGGTAAACATGAGTCAAAATATTGGAAAAGTCGTTGAGATCATTGGTCCGGTTGTGGATATTCAATTTTCACAAAATAATTTACCAGATTTATTAACGGCAATTGAAATTGAACGCCCAAATGAAGAAAATCTAATTGTAGAAGTCGAACAAGATATCGGTGCTGATAGAGTACGTTGCATTGCGATGGGAAGTACAGATGGTTTGGTTCGTGGTATGGATGCCATTGATACTAAAAAACCAATTCAGGCTCCTGTCGGAGAAAATGTATTGGGTCGTATGTTTAATGTTTTGGGTAAACCAATTGATGGTTTAGGTGATGTAGATGCTCAAACTATGCCAATTCATAGAAAAGCACCAGCATTTGATGAACAAAGTACAACAAGCGAACCATTGGAAACAGGTATTAAAGTTATTGACTTACTATGTCCTTACGCAAAGGGTGGTAAGATTGGATTGTTCGGTGGTGCCGGGGTAGGTAAAACCGTATTGATTCAAGAGTTGATCCACAATATTGCCAAAGAACATGGTGGTAAATCCGTTGTAGTAGGCGTTGGAGAAAGAACTCGTGAAGGAAATGATATGTATCACGAGATGAAAGACAGCGGCGTATTAGATAAAACAGTATTGGTTTATGGACAGATGAATGAAAGTCCAGGAGCCAGAATGCGTGTTGGATTAACTGGTCTAACAATGGCAGAATATTTCCGTGATGTAGAACACCAGGACGTATTATTGTTTATTGATAATATCTTCCGTTTTACACAGGCAGGATCTGAAGTTAGTGCCTTATTAGGACGTGTTCCTAGTGCTGTAGGGTATCAGCCTACATTAGCTACAGAAATGGGACAGTTACAAGAAAGAATCACATCAACAAAAGATGGTTCTATCACTTCTGTACAGGCTATTTATGTACCTGCGGATGACTTAACGGACCCAGCTCCAGCAACAACATTTTCTCACTTGGATGCAAAAACGGTATTAGACCGTGACATTGCGGCATTAGGTATTTATCCTGCCGTAGATCCACTTGAATCAAGTTCACGTATTTTGGATCCACTTGTAGTTGGTGAAAAGCACTATAAAGTAGCTCGTGGAGTACAAAATATTCTACAGAGATATAAAGATTTACAGGATATCATTGCCATCTTAGGTATGGATGAATTAAGTGAAGAAGATAAGAAAGTTGTTAACCGTGCACGTCGTGTTCGTAACTTCTTGTCGCAACCATTTAATGTTGCTGAAGTATTCTCTGGTATTCCTGGAAAATATGTACCTTTGGAAGATACAATTCGCAGTTTCGAACGCTTATTAGCAGGTGAATTTGATGATCTTCCAGAACAAGCATTCATGTTTGTTGGAACAATTGAAGAAGCACAGGAAAAAGCTAAAAAAATGGCTGGTGAATAGTCATGATTGCTTTTAAAGTAGTAACACCAAAAGGCGAATATTTAAAGCAGGAAGTCAAAAGTATCCATGTAAAGACGGTGGTTGGAGAAACAACAATTTTACCAAATCACATGCCTATCTTTGCATCTTTGGTGCCTTGTAAGCTTGTTTTGAAAAACGAAAATGATGAAGAAGAAATCTTTGCGATTTCTGGTGGCTTTTTACAATTCAACAAAAATGAAGGCATGATTCTAGCTGATGCGATCGAAGGAAAAAAAGATATCGATCTTGAGCGTGCAAAAAAATCAATGGAACGTGCTAAAGAGCGTTTAGAGAAAAAAGATTCAGATACAAATCTAAAAAGAGCTCAGTTATCATTGGAAAGAGCAATTAATAGAATTCATGTATATGGCGAGTAATCCTCGCCATTTTCTTTTGTTAAATTTTAGCAAACTTATTGCATCAGTGCTAAAAATGAGTATAATAGTAATTAGCAGTTAGAATAACTAAGTGCTAAAAGGAGGATGAATTATGTTACAACCTTTACATGATTATGTTTTATTAAAGAAAGAGAAAGAAGAAAAAACTACGGCAAGTGGAATTATTTTGACAAGTGGAAAAGAAAAGTCAAAGCTTGCAGTTGTCGCAAGTATTGGTGCAGATGTTAAAGATGCGGGATATGCTTGTGGAGATAAAGTTTTATATAAAGAATATTCGGGAACTACAATGCAGCTTGATGATGAAGAATTCATTGTCATCAAAGATGAAGATATCATTGCAGTAAGTAAGTAGTAGGAGGTAATGAATTATGGCTAAAGAAGTACGTTTTTCAAAAGATGCTCGTGAATCCATGTTAAGAGGTGTTAACACATTAGCAAATGCAGTTCGTGTTACTTTAGGTCCTAAAGGACGTAATGTTGTTCTTGAAAAGGAATATGGATCCCCATTGATCACAAACGATGGTGTAAGTATTGCTAAAGAAATTGAATTGGAAGATAAGTTTGAAAATATGGGTGCTAAATTGGTATATGAAGTTGCCAATAAGACAAATGATACAGCTGGAGACGGAACAACAACAGCTACAATTTTAGCTCAAAGTATGATTGAAAATGGTTTACGTCAAGTGGATCGTGGGGCAAATCCTGTATTGATGCGAGAAGGTATTGAAAAAGCAGCTAAGGCAGTAAGTGATTATATCTTATCTGTTTCTAAGAAAGTAGAAAGCAGTAAAGATATTGCCAATGTTGCGACAATTTCATCTGGATCGGAAGAAATTGGTAAGATTATTGCGGATGCGATGGAAAAAGTTGGTCGTGATGGTGTCATTTCAACAGATGATTCAAAAGGCTTTGAAACAGAACTTGAGATTAGTGAAGGTATGCAATATGACAAGGGTTATGTTTCTCCATATATGGTTAGTAATCGTGAAAAGATGGAAGCTATAATGGAAAATGCTTATGTATTAGTAACGGATCAAAAGATCACAAACATTCAGGAAATTTTACCTTTACTTGAACAATTGGTTCAGGCAAATCGTGCGTTATTGATTATTGCGGAAGATTTAGAAAATGAAGTAGTTTCTACTTTGGCATTAAATAAACTTCGTGGAACATTCAATGTAGTTGCAACTAAAGCTCCAGGCTTTGGCGACAACCAAAAAGAAATGTTGCAAGATATTGCGATTATGACAGGTGCTAAATTCTATTCAAAAGATTTGAATATGGAATTAAAAGATATGCAGTTATCGGATTTGGGTACAGTTAAAAAGATTGTTGTCACAAAAGATAATACGACAATGATTGGTGGAGCTGGAAGTAAAGAAGATGTGGCTGCCCGTGTATCTGAAATTGAAGCACAAATGGAAAATACAACAAGTGATTATGATAAGAAACGTATGGCAGAGCGTTTAGGTAAATTATCAAATGGTGTTTCAATCATTAAAGTGGGTGCTGCAACTGAAAGTGAATTGAAAGAAAAGAAACTTCGTATTGAAGATGCGTTGAACTCAACTCGTGCTGCTGTTAGTGAAGGTATTGTAGTTGGAGGTGGATCTTGTTTAGTAAAGGCTTATGTGGCATTAAAAGATGAAATAAAATCGGATGTAGTTGATGTACAAAAAGGTATTAAAGTTGTATTTGATGCATTGTTAGCTCCAATTGCACAGATTGCTGATAATGCTGGATATAACAGTGAAGAGATTGTTGAAAGACAAAAAGAAGCAGGTGAAAATGTAGGATTTGATGCAAAACATGGTGAATGGGTAGATATGATTGAATCTGGTATCATTGATCCTACAAAAGTAACTCGTAATGCATTGATGAATGCTTCTAGTATTTCAGCTTTGTTCTTAACAACAGAAGCTGGAGTTGCTAAAATTGATAAAGAAGAACCAGCACCTACAATGCCTCAGGGAATGTATTAACAGTTGATTGAATAGCTAAGGTTTTGATTACTTTAGCTATTTTTTTGTGCAAAGAAAGCTTTTGGAAGTAATGTAAATTATGTGTCAAAAAGGCTAAAAAACGTTTTCCGCTTGCGCTACCATATCTGTACAACTCGAGGGAGCTAACTATATAAAATTCAAGTATTTTTTATGAAAAAGTTTGAAAATATAAAACAACTGGATTTTTTAGTTAGTTTTAAATTGATCTTTGAAATTGTGAATATTGGATTAAATTTAGGCATGACGAAAAAACTTTTAAAATGTGATTTTTTAAAAGTTCAGATGCATTTGTCTTATCTTAATAATGTAGGATCAAACGATTGTCCTGTTTCTAGTAAATGATAAATGATTCTAAGCAGCTTTCTAATGCAGTGACCTTGAGCACAACGGAGTCCTTTACCTTGAGATATTTTCAATTGATAGTGTTCCTTGAATACAGGATTAAAGTTGATTACAGACAATATGATTTGATACAAAGTCTTTCTAAGATATTTGGATCCCTTCTTGGTTATGGCAGTATGTTGGGCGGTAAATTGACTCGATTCATAGTGATAGGGTGCTACTCCTGCAAATTTAATGATCTGAGAAGGTTTGGAATAATTGCCAATATCTCCTAATTCGGCTAAAATAGAAGTACCAGAGAAATGAGAAATTCCTGGAATGCTTAGGATAGGAGAGTTGTTTGTGATTGATAACTCTTCTATTTTTTTATCTATTTCAGCGATTTGCTCTTTAATAAGCATGATTTGGCTTACCAAGTGTTTGATCTGTATAGTTTCAACTTCGGAAGAGATTCCGATAGAATTCTTAGCGCATTCTTTTAACTTTTCAGGTGTCAATGAAATGCGATTGCCCTTACCTTTGATTTCAAAACATTTACGGATTGTACGAATGTCTGTAGAAGCGATTGCTTCAGCGCTGCCAAACGTTTTAAGAAGATTCATGTAAACAACACCATATTTAGAACCGAATAAGGTATTGAATTCAGGAAAAACAAGATCAATTGATTTCTGTAGTCGATTACAGTATATATTGAGTTCTTCCTTTAGATTATGGTGATGAAGAGTCAATTGTCTTTGTTCATATAAATCAAAACGGTCAACGTTAGTAATGCCACCTTCCATCTTACGTGTAAGCTCAGTCGTTTTAGGGTTGATCAAGGCAACAGTATATCCATTGCTAAGAAGAAATTTAAGAAGCGCGACATGGTAATGCCCGGTATCTTCCATACCTAATAGAATTGATTTTTTAGAATACGGTTTAAGAGAGTTGATCAGAAAGTCAAATCCTTCTTTGTTGTTAGAAAAAGAAGAAGGTGCAAAATTGAATTCACCGGTTTCTTTGTCCATAATACAAAAATGATGACTGTTCTTTCCAACATCGATACCAACTAGTTTCATAAATAAACATTCTTTCTTTATAGAAACGTGTGAAAATGGTTATCCACAACACTTAGACCACAAAACCTGGTTCAAAATACGAATTCAAAGACTCATCTAACTAATCACTGTTTTGGAATAAGGTGTGGTA